>PQXD01000018.1 GCA_003194485.1 Deltaproteobacteria bacterium | reverse complement strand
TGCTCCGGATTATAGCTTCTGAAATTGTAGTTCATGAGGCCCTCAAAAAGCAATTATCATGTTGAAATTATATAATATTTTACCGAATTCGGCCTCATTTTGCAACTAATATTTGCGGGACAGACTCATAAGTGATCCTGGTGGCGCAGATGTATATTTGGATGGGCAGATGAAGGGCGTGACCCCGCTTCGCCTGGATAAATTGAAAAAAGGAAATATTAAGTTAGAAATAAAAAAGGAACATTATGGTACTGTTAAGCGTGATTTAGTCGTAAACCCCTTACTTGGTGAGATAAAGATTGATGTTCATCTGAAGAGTTTATGTAATCTTTCAGTAAATAGCACACCTGATGGGGCAACGGTATTCGTTGACGGAAAAGAAAAAGGCGTCACACCTTTACGTCTGGAAAATATTGAGAAGGGATTACACACAGTAAAGTTAACAAAAAATTGTTTCTCTGTTGCGGAAAAGAAGGTAGATATTACTGCATCGGAAAAGACAAAAGTTGATGTCCGCCTGGAAAGTGTATGCGGCAGTCTTTCAGTAAATAGCACACCTGATGGGGCAACGGTATTCGTTGACGGAAAAGAAAAAGGCGTCACACCTTTACGTCTTGATAATGTAATGAAAGGTAATATAAGTGTTAAATTAACAAAAAAAGGATTTGAAACAGAAAGCAAAGTAATTACAATTAGACCGTCAAAGAAATTTGAGTTCTTTGTAAAGCTAAGGCAACCGGTATTTTCTTCTGATGGCAGATTTATAGATCATAGAGACGGCACCATTACAGATACAGAAACCGGCCTCATGTGGACTCGGGAGGATAGTTATGTCCATCTCGGCAGATATTTGAATTGGGAACAATCGAAGTCATACGTTGATGAATTAAACACAGGCGGCTACACAGACTGGAGACTTCCTACGGCAGCAGAGCTAAAAAAAATATACGAAATCAAGAAATCAAATACAGACAAAGATGGCGATATTATACATATCGATTCCGTTTTCTCCCCCGGTGGGACTTTCTGGTACTGGTCATCAGAAGAACAGGGAAAATGCTGTGCTAAAGTCGTTCTCTTTATCGATGGCAGCATAATCAAGAATGACCGGATGTTTTCCTATGAGAGGGGAGTGCGAGCTGTTCGTCCATGAGTTTCAAAGATGCTTGTGAGCATGAATCATGTTCTAAATTCTGAAATCATCCGTTAATGATTTGATGACAGAGGCCATTTTCAGTTTGGCCAATCCGATACCGGCCTCAGAGGACAGCACCAGGACCAGGTGTATGTGGGATTTGCCTGGATGGACTTTGAGTGGTTCCTTGCCTTCATTTAGGCACCGCACAAGTATGTGAATACGATCTGTCTCTATATGGATCATTTTACAGCTACTGATCCCCATCTCCTGAGATGACCTTTGGGCATTAACCAGTATATTGTTGGCCCATACAGCGATCTCCATTAAATTCAACTCCCCATCCGGCAACATGACAAGCGGTTCACCGGTTGGTGTAATAATTCCCGCACCTGCAAAATCCATAATCGATTTAAGCGGCTCTAACTTTTCCTGTGCTGTCTTAATGCCTGAGTTATTCTCTATTTCAGGTTTTGACACTGATTTTTCTTCTATGTAGTCCTGTTTTATTTCATCTTCCTTTTTGTCTGCCAGGAAATCGATCTCTTCGATCTTATCAATCTCTTGTTTCTCAATATCTTTTGTCTCTTGCTTCTCAAGTTGCCTTGAGGCCTCATCTTTAATTTTGCAAGACTCCATCAGAACAAAAGCGAGTGGGGATGTGATGGTCTTAGTCTTATTTTCGCATGAATAATTAATTTCTATCTCTGTCTCATCCCAGCCAATGATCTCGTAGGCTGCCTGCTCACCTTCCGATGTCTCGGTCTTGGCATTGATTAGCTCTCCTTCCAGAAAATGCAGGCTGCCGATACGTTCATTGGATGTTATCGTAAGAGTACAGGTCTTCTTTTCCATTTCCAGAAATTGCAGGAACGTTCCCAGAGTGATACCCTTGATATGTCCTTTGGAGTCGTTTCTCGCAACGTATTTGCGGATATTGTCTGCCAGCATATCGAAATCCAGCGGCTTTTCCAGATATCGAGCAACACCCATAGTAGAGAGCTTTGCTTCCATCTCCGGGGTGCCGAATGCCGTCATCACGACTGCCGGTATATCAGAAAAATGCCTGGTCAAATATGCCAAAAGCTGAAACCCGTCCATTTCAGGCATTTTCAGGTCTGTAACAACCAGGTCGATTTTGGTTGAATTCAAGATTTCGACAGCCTCCTTTCCATTAAAGGCTATCAAGACCTTGAATTCATCAGAATATGACTTGAGACCGTCTGAAAGACTGAGCAGGAAACCTTTTTCGTCGTCTGCTATCAAGACATTTTTTATGCGGGTCTTTCCTCTACACGTATGAGCCGCTCGCAAAAAACATGTTTTGAAAAGGGCTCAGCATGATTTATTCCGGAAAATCAAGTAGTCTCACTAATTACATCATGGCCTTCCGGGATGGATATTGTTACAGTGGTGCCCTTGTTTCTTGCACTGCTGATCGATATATCCCCATCCATTTGAGCCAGCATTTTTTTTGTGAGTGTCAGCCCAAGGCCTGTACCTTTCGGCTTAGAAGTAAAAAAGGGCCTGAAGAGATTTCTTTGTTGTTCCCAGGTCATGCCACATCCGTTGTCCATAATGTCAATCAGTATCCGGTTTCCCTTTTTTAGCATCCTTATGCCAATTTCCGGTCTTTCGGAATCACCAAGGGCATCATAGGCATTAATTATGATATTCAACATCACCTGCTGAAGTGTCCTGGGATCAACACGAGCATATCTAACATCCGGAGAGAATATGGTTTTGATCTTAATATTCCTTTTCTCAAAATCGTTTTTCACTAAAGGCAGAAATTTCTCCATAAAGGATGGCATATCCACGTTACAGATATTTAACCTTTCGAACATATTGAAACTTTTCAAGGACTTAAGAAGGTACTCTATTCGAGATATCTCATTCAGGGCGCGGTCCAGAAACTCCAATATATCTTCTGAAGAATACAGGTTGATATTTTTTTGCAGAACACTCAGGGCCATTTTCAGAGAATTAAGAGGATTGCCTATCTCGTGTCTTATTCCGAAAAAAATATAACCTATATTATTCATCATATTTGCAGCCTGGGCGACCGCTTCAAGTCTTGCCTTTTCGGTGATATCACTTATTAATATCCAGAGATATCTATTAGACACGGTATAAACCGAATAACCTAAGAGCCTGCCTCCATATCTCAGTGTCTTTTGAGACGGTGCATTCTTTACGTGAATATCGTCCATCCCTTCAGGAAAAAGAATGGCACTGAGTGTTCCATATTCTTTAGGACTAATCGCCTCGAACATGTCAATAGCGGTTTTATTCTGAAAAACAACGGTTTTCTCCTTGGTATCAAATAAGACCAGGCCCAGACTGATATTTTCCAGGATATTGGCATAGATACAAATTCCGCGGCATAGTTCTTTATTGAAAGGGCAATGCCTGCCATCAGTATTTTCAGGCGCATTCATCGTCAGCTAGCCGGGGTTGATAGGCTGTTTCCTTTTTTAAATTCGGACAAAGCGACTTTCTGCCACGAGCAGGGGCGATTACGAGAACAGGATATCCAGATCCTCCCTGGATAGCCGCCGCAGCATGTCCTGCCCGCCACTCAGGATGGCGCTGACCATTTCCTGTTTCTTTTCCTGTAAAGCAAGGACCTTCTCTTCTACTGTTTCGGCAGTAATGAAGCGATAGGTAAATACCTTTTTGTCCTGTCCGATGCGGTGGGTCCTGTCGATCGCCTGGAGTTCCACTGCAGGGTTCCACCAGGGATCTACAAGAAATACATAATCCGCTGCCGTGAGATTAAGACCCAGGCCCCCGGCCTTAAGGCTGATAAGAAAGACTTTTATATCCTCGTCCTCCTGGAAGCGGCGCACTCTGTCTTTACGTCTTGCCTGAGGCGTTCTTCCATCCAGGTACTCATATGTTATACCGGCATTATCCAGGGAGCGACGGATCAGGCCCAGCATCCTGGTGAATTGGGAAAAGACCAGGGCCTTATGTCCACCAGAAATGGTCTCCTCTATCAAGGTCGTGAGCCTGTCCAGTTTGCCTGATCCTACACCGTCCTTTCCGATAAGGGCAGGGTGGTTGGCTGCCTGGCGAAGCCTGAGTAGTCCCTCCAGTATCTTGATACGGCTCCTGTTGAGACCCTGCCGCTCTATGGTTGCCGATATTGAGGCGCGGTAGTGGTCCCGGACCTGGGAGTAAACCTTGGCCTGCCCATCGGTCATGGGACAGAGTATTACATGCTCCATTTTCCCCAGAATTTCTTTGGCTACGGCCTCTTTAGTGCGCCTGAGGAGAAAAGCCGTCACCATTTGCTTGAGGGTATTCCGGGCCGCCTTGTCGCCACCGGCTATGGGTTTTGCAAACCTCCTGTCAAAGACCGCCCTGGGACCAAGGAGTCCGGGATTCAGGAACTCCATCTGGGACCAGAGCTCTCCCGCGTTGTTCTCAAGCGGCGTGCCTGTGAGGCACAGCCTGTGCCTGGCCCTGAGCAGCCGCACTGCCTTGGCAATCTGGGAATTGGAATTTTTGATTGCCTGGCTTTCGTCCAGAATGACATAATTGAACTGCAAATCTTTAAGAATTTTTATATCGCGTCTCACCAAGCCATAGGTGGTGATTACCAGATCAGACCGATCCATTTCTTTAATAAGACCTGAACGATTGTTCCCTGTATAGGCCAGTATTTTTAAATCAGGGACAAACCGCCTCGCTTCAGCCTGCCAATTAAACAGGACGGATGTTGGGCTCACTACGAGGGATGGGGCTTCTTTTCCATTTTCCAGCTCTCCTGCGAGCCACGCAAGGACCTGTATTGTCTTGCCAAGTCCCATGTCATCAGCGAGTATGCCTCCGAAACCGAACCTCTTTAAGAAAGCAAACCATCCCAGGGCATCCTCCTGATAGGGTCGAAGCATGCCTTTGAAACCAGCAGGTACCGGAAAGCTTTCAATTCCTGAGAAATTTTTCAGGGCATTTTTTATCTCAAGGAAACGCCGGTCAACAGATTCGACTTCATTCTCTTCCAGCAAGGCGTCCAATACCAAGGCCTGGGCCGATGAAAACCTAAGCGTTTTGTCACTGGAGTTCCTTTGCCCCGAAGCAATACCCAGTTCAAGTACAGGGAGGTTGCTGGAAAGCCATTTCTCTGGAAGCAGTC
This sequence comes from Deltaproteobacteria bacterium, assembly GCA_003194485.1. Classification (NCBI taxonomy): domain Bacteria; kingdom Pseudomonadati; phylum Myxococcota; class Myxococcia; species Deltaproteobacteria bacterium. The sequence continues at coordinate 48,189 of PQXD01000018.1, read as the reverse complement.
CTGTACTTCCGTCACCGAGCTTGACCGTCCGTTCTCCCCTCATAAAGGCCTTAATGGCCTTCGGCAATGGGACTATATGCTCTCCAAAGGATATCCCGCCTTCCAGATCAAACCAGTCTATGCCCGAGGAGATACCCAGTTTGGTGACGCGACCTCCCCTGAAAGGTTTTCTGTTTCGTCCCCGGATCTCCCAGCCCTCTTCAGCCAGTTCTGAAAGGACATCGGCCGCCCCTTTAATATCTCTTTGAAATAACATGTCTTTTTGCCGAAATCCCCTGGCAGCCAGTCCCGCCAGGATCTCGGATTCGGCCTCTTTATTTCGCTTGAACCTTTTCCATCTTTCAGTATCCAGTACAAAGGGCCTCGGGTCATGCCAGTCTATTTCCATATCTTTATAGGTCATAAGGACCCGGGCCTTTAAAAGGCCTTTCTCAAGCTCCACTATAACCGAGGGCCTTGGAAGCAGATCTTTTATGGTCTCTGGTGCCATCCCTTCCGGAAGGCGAATATTGGGGCTGCCTGCAAGAGATTCTGCCCGAACCAAAAGGTCCCGGATGTCTTCTGTGGATACCTCTATCTTCTCTGATTTCAACAAGGCCTTTATCCACGAAAGGCTGGGGCCAAACAACTCGAAAAGATACCCGTCATATATGAAGAACACCGGCGAGGTATGAAAAAAAACCGGTATATTTGAAAGCAGCACGTCTTTGCCATCTTTTTTCAGCCTTACTGATGGCACGAGCTTGAACACTTTTTTGGTCTTTTGTCTTGCTGTAAACTCCAACGATGCAGCAGATGGGACCGCCTTGAGGAGCGGGTCTGCCAGCAGTATTTCGTCTGAGAGAAAAACTCTGCAACGTTTTGTCTCTGCCAGCAGAGGCAGGACGAGTTCAAGGTCTCTTGGCTCTAAAGTAATATCTACAAAATCCCTGTGGCTCGCCCGGTAATACCGGAAAAAATTATTTCTTGCGGTCTTCCCGGATATGTTTTCCAGCATTGCAATTAAGGCACGATCCATCCTGGGAAGACCTCTGTGTTCTATGGTAATTGCCTGAAGTTTCCTTTCTCTGCCCAGTGTGCCGTCTTTTTTGAGGTACCTTTCAAAGACGGATATCTTTACGGCCAGTGAAGTGACGTTCAGATCATAGCACAGAAGGAACTTGCTGGAGCCATCCAGCCATGGAGGAACCGCCTGGTTCCTTTGCCAGAGAGCATCTGTAAACAATGTCCGCCAATCAGCTTTTTCTTTAGGCCAATCCTTTTTGGGCTTGCCATTACTGGAAAGAGTCGGCCTTCCCTCTGCTGCCAAGACCCTGTCCGCTTCAATTATAGTTGCCCACAGGTGTTTGCACGGAAAGCCTTGTTGAAAGAAGGGGCAGGTGCAGGAAATGAGAATTTTGCCGTCTTTCGAACGCCTGTCAACTACTGATGTTGTATAAAGCCTTGAACCCTGGACTACGGCTAAAATTCTTTCCTGTGAGACCTCTTTCAGCGTTGCCCTTCCCTGTTCGGCATAATATACACCGCGTTGGCGTATAACAGGCAGAAATGAGTATCTTAGTCGATTTTTCCAGGAACCTGACGAGTCTTTGCCTCTTTTGTTTCTAAAAAGCCTTCGCCCCATATCCGTGCTGTATAGTTTTAATGTTATTTTGATGGGCTGCTTAAAAGCAAATTTTTAATATACACTGTTTTTGTGAATGAAGCAGTTAAATCATACAAACATAGTCAAAGACCCTGATACAATGATCTGCCCGCTGACTCGTGGTGATTCCGAATTCTCCATACGCTGGACATGCAAAAAGCGGAATCAGGCATATCAAAATTGTCCAAGCGCGCTTTTTACTGACATGATAGGGAACCTGGTCCAGTGTCAGGAAACCCGCATGGAGCTCGGCTGGTTTATGGGGGAGATTACTATGAAGGTGATTTCGGGCCGTTACGGCCGTATATCAGGCTGGGTGAGTATGTGGGTGCGGGAGCGGCAATTAGGTCAATAATCTTCATCCTTCTTCGTTTCGTTTTCAGTTTGCGCGCCTTTGTCCTTTTTTCCTGTCAACTGACAGGAGTTGCGCATTCAGGTGGAGATTCCAAGTTTGGGCAGGATGTAGACCTGCAACAGATACCATACACCTACAAAAGCAATGACAATCAGAATTTCTTTCATTTTTTACTCATCATTCATATGCCGTTAAAGAGCGGTTGTCCAGTCCTTTTTGGTCACCAGGCAGTACAGCGCTTTCATTAAACACAACATGACCCTGCCAAGTTCAAAGAAGATAACACGTAAATATTCGGTGAACCCGTGGTCCACTGCGCAAACCGTTCACTGGCAGGGGATATTTCTTTTCACTTAACACTTCAGCCCCTTGTTTTCTTAAGGCTTTTGACATGGGGGAGTCTTGCCCCCTCCCCGTTCTCCTTCGCTGCGCTCAGGAGCCGGGGTTTCCCCCACAGCAAAAGCCAAGAAAACTACGGGGGCTTCCGTTAAACTGTTCAAAGAAATATCCCCTGCCAGTGAACGATTGCCATCCGTGCCCTGCCGCAGGAGCGGTTTGCCTTTTGGGGAATCAGCTCATGGTATTTGACGAGCAGATGATGTAAGCTTACCCTGCTTTTTTCATCTATTGTTTGACAGATCAACACGAAGATATTAGACTGGTCTAAGTCTAGTCTGGGGGGTGATATTATGGAGACAGTCGGTGCATATGAAGCCAAAACACATCTTCCCAAACTACTTGAACGTGTAATCAAGGGAGAACGAATAACTATTACTAAACATGGGATTCCGGTAGCTGTATTGCAACCTCCGGAATCTTTACGAAAGGCAGAACCTAAACGGGTGATTGCTGAAGTGCGTAGTTTCCGTGCTAAACATCGCCTTAATGGGCTTTCTCTCCGTGAAATGATTAAAGAAGGAAGGCCCTAGATGAGTGAAAATTTTGTCATTGATAATTCTGTAGTCATGGCATGGTGTTTTGAGGATGAAACAAGCCAATACGCTGATGCCATTCTGGATAGACTGGAGGTATCCACAGCGGTCGTACCGTCAAATTGGCCGTTAGAAATCGGAAATGTATTATTGATTGCTGAACGCAAGAAACGCCTCAGCCAGGCTGATAGTATACGATTTATTGCATTACTATCTGAACTCCCGATAATGATTGAACAAGAACCGCCGGAAAGGATGCTGAAGGAAATTTTGGCCTTGGCACGTGAGCACCAACTTTCAAGTTACGATGCCTCATATTTAGATCTTGCAATAAGGAAGGGGCTGCCTATTGCTACTTTGGATAATGGCTTGATAGCAGCAGCTAAAAGAAGCCGGGTTCCGATTGCAGAGCATAACTGTTGACACTGACCCTGCATGATAATTCGCCAATCTGCCTCTTCAACTACTACGCATAATAAGGAGACTGTTTCGATCCCGAAGCCTGCCGATTCCTGCAGAGGCTATGCTCAAGGCCGCAGCCTTTTGGGCAGAGGCAAGGATAGACCCGCAGCAGATAGCAAGGCCCTTGATGGCGATATGATTTTGTGTGGGCAACATGGGCACCGACTTTTCTGAGAATATAATGGAAGATCTTTCTGAATTCCAGATATACGAAATGAAATTCGTCCGTAATGTGGCCGGTGTCGGCTCTTTTGCCTGTGTGCCCTCAAAGGAGATGAGTATTCAGCAGGTATTGGATTACCTGAAATCACATCCGAACGACCAATTCATGCATAATTACCTGTTGTTTACCCTGGCAGAATACGACAAAAACAAACTTGAGGGCTTGATTGAGCAAAAAAAGGAAGACCTTCGATTTCTGGCAGCTGCTTACGAGGTAAGCGTATTACGCGGATTTCCTGATGTGCGCAGCAGACTTGAAAAAATGGGGGCGGGGAAGCTTGCCGGGCACACCCCCTTGATTTTTGCAAGATGGGCCTTGGACAAGGACTCTCCCGGACATCTGTTCTGGACGGGCGTGTTTGAAAAGAACGTCTATAATCACGAACCGCTTCCTTCCCTGAGCGAGATCGAGTTTCCCATACCATTTGATCTTGATGATATCGATCCGGATGGAAAAGACATAGTACATATAAAGGACATCTTTTCCGAATCAAAAACAAAATCCGTCATGCCTGGAACTTCGGCAAGGCGGAAAACAGCTTCAGAGACTGTTAAAGATATCGTGAGAAGACTCGCCGATATTGACCTGATTACCGGAACTGAACGGAGGACAGTATGGTCTCTCAGCCCGTATGCGCTGGAAAGATCATGGAATACAGAGGTTCGGGTTGCTGTGGGAAGGAACAGATGGAGACTCGCCATTCCTCAGACAAGCTATGGAAAAGGCATGGAAGAAGACCAGGCACGGGCCTCGTATTTGATGGAGATGGTTGAAAGATATTCATCTTTTGCAAGTTTTTCCAATGACTTGACTATCGGATACAAGGATGAGTTTAATCTCGTCAGGTCCAGTTACACTGATTTGGTGGCACAAGGGCTTTCTGCACTTGATCCGAATATCATGAATCTTGAAGTTCCTTATGAGGACCAGGTATTGTACTGGATAGCAGGCCGGGAAATCAGCGCAGACGGGGGCGCCGAGATATATCTGCCCGCCCAGTTTGTCTTTCTGTTCTGCAACCTCGATGAAGCGGCTCTGACCAGCGGGGTGTCATCAAACGGCCTTGCTTCCGGCAATACGGAAGATGAGGCCAGGCTGCACGCCTTGATGGAATACATAGAAAGAGACGCTGAAAGAGTTGCGCTGTACTCTCAAGAGAGGTGTTTCACGCTGGAAGCAGAAGATCCTGCAATAGCCTGTCTCCTGGACAAATGCAGGGAAAGAGGCCGTTATGTCCAGTTTCTGGATTTGACCCCTGATCTTGGGATACCTTGCTACAAGGCCTTTGTGCAGACGGGGGATGAAATTGTAAAGGGTTGTGCAGCAGACCTGAGCGGAAAGGCGGCGGCGGTATCTGCACTGACCGAGCTGGCATATCCGTATTTTGTCAGATCAAATCCGCCTCCGGCAGGACAAAAGAGCATAAAATACGAGGAGCTTCCCGATTATTCATCAGGGGATGTGAGCCGCGACCTGAATACCGTGGAGAGACTGCTGCTATCAAACGGTCTTAAACCGATCTATGTGGACTTGACAAAAAAGGACCTGGATGTCCCTGTGGTAAGGGCGTTTGTGCCTGGCTTGGAGTTCATGGCGATATTAGACAGGTTCTCGGATTTCAGCAAGAGACAATTCAGAAACTATCTCAAAATAGTCGGAGCCAGGTGAGCGAAGCCCGGAGACAAAAAGGGGCAACGGGCGATAAGCCGCAACCTCCTGAAATCAGATGGCGGAAGCGCATGGGAATCGAACCCACCCACCGAGCTCTTCACCCGGTGCACCGGATTTGAAGTCCGGGAGGGCCACCAGTGCCCTTTCCGCTTCCAGGCATTCTGTACGGTCTTTCTCCTTTCTTGTCAAGACGAGCTTATAACATACATAAATAGCGTATGACAAATCAAACTATAGACATTGTCAATGTCCGTCAACATAATCTGAAAGGCTTTGACCTTTCGATACCGCTGGGGAAAATCACGGTCCTGACCGGTCCGTCAGGCTCAGGCAAATCCAGCCTGGCCCTGGATGTACTCTTTGCCGAGGGTCAATACCGCTACCTCGAATCTCTGGGCATGGCGGTAAAACGTATTGTCGACCTGTGGGACAGGCCTTTGGTGGATTCAATAAAAGGCCTTCCTCCCCCCCATTGCACTCGAGCAGAAGCCCTTTGTGCGCAGCCCCAGGTCCAGTGTGGCTACTCTCACTGGCACAGCGGATTTCATGCGCCTGTTTTTCGCCACATGTGGCCGGCCGCACTGTCCAGAGTGCCAAACAGAGATCAGCGCTCTCAGTGTGGATCAGATGGCCGACAGGATTCTGGATCTCCCGGAGGGAACAAGATTGATCCTGATGGCACCCATAACTCGAAGAATGGACCTGATGCCCCTGGACGAAATACTGAACCACTTGAAAAAAGACGGCTTTCTCAGGGTGAGAATAGACGGCAGAACATTTAACCTGGATGCCCCGGTAACATTGGAGGATAAACCCGAGTCCCTGGAACTGATAGTGGACCGTCTGATAGTGAAGCCGGGGATCCTTTCGCGCCTTGCAGATTCCCTTGCCCTGGCCTTGAGTCAGGGAAACGGTTCCGTGGTGATAGAGATTTTTCCCGTAAAAAAGGGCAAATGGCCTGAGATGCTTACATTTAGCGAAAAGATGGTCTGTCCTGAGTGCCGGGCGTCTTTTCCCGCTCTCAGCCCCCGGATATTTTCCTGCAGCCACCCGGACGGAATGTGTATCTCCTGCGAAGGCAAGGGCAAAAATAAATCAGGGCAAACCTATCCGGAGTGCGCAGGAACCGGGCTGAACCCGTTTGCCCGAAGTGTCCGCATAGGTGACCAGACCTTTCCCGGTCTCATGACATGGTCTGTACACAAAACTTACCTGTGGCTGCTTTCCTTTCCTGATAAATTTTCAGTAAAATTTCATGGAATTAGAAACATTCAGGCCGGAATCCGCATTATCGAGGGCATTTCATCGCGGCTCAAACCCCTGGAGGAAATGGGTCTTGGTTATCTCAGGCTCGATCGGGCGGCTATGACCCTGTCAGGCGGAGAGATCCAGAGGCTGCGCCTGGGTGCCCAGCTTGGCCGGGACTTGACCGGGATATTATATATACTGGATGAGCCTACAATAGGCCTGCATCCGCGCGAACAGGAAGCGCTGTGGCAGAACCTCGTCCATTTAAGGGATCAGGGCAACACAATAATAGTCGTGGAACATGACCTCGACATCATTCGAAAGGCAGACCACGTAATTGAGTTGGGTCCCGGAGCAGCAGATGAAGGAGGGTATCTGATATTCTCCGGCACGGCCGAGGATATGGCAAAAGACCGGGACAGCATCACAGGACCGCATCTTCAGGGAAGCAGACGCCTCAAAAGGCATGGCCATAAGAGAAGATCCCATGGACAAATAATCCTGCGCCATGTAAAGAAAAACAACCTGAAAGACATTACGGTGGCATTCCCTCTTGGCTGCCTGGTCTGTGTAGCAGGTGTTTCGGGCTCCGGGAAGAGCACTCTGGTGACTGATGAATTATATCATGCGCTTCGCTGTAGGCCTACAGAGAGATCTTCAAAGACAAAACTGGTCCTGAAGGGGGGATTATCCGCCATGCCTGAGGTAATCCTTGTAGACCAGGCACCCCTTGTAAAGGCCCGGTCCTCAATGCCTGCAACATACATGGGTATTTTTACCCGCATCAGGGCCGTTTTCTCCAGGACCCCTGAGGCCAGAAGCAGGGGCTACAAGGCCGGCTATTTCAGCCTCACCCGCAAGGGCGGCAGGTGTGAAAGGTGCAGGGGCCAGGGCTCTATTGATCTGGACCTGCAATATCTCCCTCCAATTAAGATAACCTGTGACCTCTGCGGGGGAATGCGCTACAACAGGGAGGCCTTGGGAATAAGGTATAAGGGGCTGAATATGGCAGAAGTCCTGGATATGACAGTAAAGGATGCAGCCGGTTTCTTTGCCAGGATACCCGGGATAAGGCGCCCTCTGGAAGTAATTGAAAGGATCGGGCTTGGATATCTGAAGCTCGGACAACCTGCCTGCACACTCTCAGGCGGAGAGGCCCAGCGACTCAAGCTTGCCAGGGAGCTTGCGAAACAGACCCGTGACTCCACGATCTACATCATGGATGAGCCATCCCGCGGTCTTCATCCAAGGGACATGGAAAGATTTATCCTGGTTCTGGACGAACTTCTTGAGCAGGGCCATTCTGTAATACTTATCGAGAACCAGCCTGAGATCCTGGACCTGGCGGACTGGATAATAGAACTGGGACCGAAGGGGGGACCGGAAGGAGGGGCCATAGTGGCCGAAGGCCCGCCAGACACGGCAAAAAAATAGGGCCGTGGAATCAATTATCCACGGCCCTCGATCTCTTTTGCCGGTTTTAGTCCGGACTTATGACAGTCCGAAAACAGCCAGGAGCTTGGCTACCAACGGGTTGGCATAAAGGGCGATCAGGGCTATGACCAGGGCATAAATTGTCAGCGCCTCGATCAGGGCCAGACCGATGAACATAGTAACTGTGAGCTTACCGGCCAGTTCGGGGTTACGGGCAGTTGCCTCAAGGCAGCCGCTGGAACACATCCCCATGCCCACACCGCAGCCAAGGGCGCCGAGACCGACGCCGAGACCGGCGGCCAGGACCGAGGCGGCCATAAGTAACCCAACGGTGTGTCCACCTTCTACCGCATTGCCTTCAGCGGCCATCGCCAGAGCGGCAAATCCCAGCACCATAAGCATTGACAATACAGAAACCAGAGAAACTTTTTTCACGTCATTCCCTCCTTTGTGAAATTAAATATATTTAATTTGGCCTTCTTCGCTCAGTTATTGCCTTATTATTAATGTCCTTCTGCCATGGCCTCCACTGAATACACGATGGAGAGCACCATAAAGATAAATGTCTGAAGTACACACACCAGACAACCCAGAAGCATGATTGGCAAAGGCGCCAGATAGGGCCCGGCCAACATGAACAGTATCCCAAGGAGGATCTCCTTTGATACCATGTTTCCAAAGAGTCGTATGGAGAGAGAAATGATACGCCCGATGTGACTGAAAATCTCTATGGGGAACATCATGGGGGCCATAATCGGAACGGCTCCCATGAAGTGCTTGATGTATTTTACGCCATGAAACCTTATCCCAAGGGCGTGATATGTAACTATTGATATAGAAGTGAGACCCAATGTTACGTTGAGGTTGGCGGTAGGACAATGGAAACCCGGGATCAGCCCCATGTAATTGGAGATAAGTATCAAAAGGACAAATGTGGCGATCATGGGGAAAATGATCCTGGCCTTTTCCCTGTCGCCGGTCTGTTCAGTAATGAAGTCCTCAAGCCCCCCCAAAAGCATCTCCATGACGTTCTGCATACCCCTTGGCACCATCTCCATTCTGCTGGTGGCTGCCTTGGCCAGGACAATACAAATAATCATGGCAAGATAACTATACTGCATGTGTGGGGCCAGGATCTGTGCAAATACGGTATCCCCCCCGTAGGCAGGCAGTCCAAGTGCGTCTAACAATATACTCAAAAACAATAAAGGGTGTTCCATGGCTAGACAGCCTCCTTAAAACGAATTCTGTAAATCATCATAGCCAATACCAAGATATAAAAATTTATCACCCCGACTGAAAGGCCTATAAAGAGCCCCACGGGTGACAAGATTTCCGGGAATACCAGAAGGGCGGCCAGCACTGCCAGGGTAATAAGCCCCAATCTGACAGCCAACCCTCCATAATAGGCAACCATACTGTGCATACGCAGTACGCGCCTGCAATCGCGCTCAAGCCCTATGCTGTTTAAATTGATTATTATCCCGCCAACCAGGATGCCTACGGCCATACCAGGCGAAAAGACTGCAGTGGCTATAGCTACCATCAGACCCAGAAGGAGCCAATTGGCAGCCATATAATACCTCACAAACCCCTTATCCAGCTCTCCGCTGATTACTGCCCTTAACATCGCCTTAACGCTCTGGCGCATGCCCCTCTCTCTCTTCCGGCTGGTCTTTTTTTCTCTCACCGGCCTTCTTGATAAAACGTCTGCTCAGGATCAGAAAATTCTTAATACCTCCGGCAATACCAAAAAAAAGGCAAATAATGGTAAGCCATGGATAAGTCCGTCCATTAAATAGCCAGGTATCCAGATAATACCCCGTAATCGCTCCGGCAAAAACGGAAAAAACCACGGATGTGGAAATGGTAAGGGCAACACTGAGGCTGCGAAACTGCGATGCCAATTCCTCTTTTATACTGCCCATGCATCACCATAACATTTCTGCCAATAGCCGACATCGTACTGAACGGGGCCTCATTCATTTTTTATGTCATTAAAAAAACTCCTCAAAGCCCTCCTCAAAGAATTGGATTATCAAATAGCACAGGAAAACACAACTGTCAATCCATTTGTATTAAATTGGTCTTTCTGGTTTCTGTTCTCTTCAGGCAGACAAGAATTGAATGATGACGCCTTAAGCAAGATCCTTGAATGCGGATTCAGCATCCTTTAGAGTCTCTTCAATCACATCCCATCCATGGGCCAGAGAGACAAAGCCTGCCTCAAACTGGGATGGAGCCAGATAAACACCCTCCTCCAGCATATGCCTGAAAAAGCGGGCATAAAGATCGGTATCGGACTTAAGGGCGGCCTCAAAATCAATAACAGGACCTCTTTGACCGAAGAAAGTCGTCATCATGGACCCCATGCGCTGCAGACAGCAGGTTATCCCATGCCTCTCTGCAATTTCAACAAGCCCGCTTCCCAGGGCCTCTGCCCTTTCTTCCAGGACTTCATAGACCCCCGGACGGCTCAGCACCTCAAGGGTTGCAAGGCCGGCCGCCGTGGCAAGCGGGTTCCCGGACAAGGTCCCTGCCTGATAGACAGGACCCACTGGGGCGATCTTTTCCATTATCTCCTGTTTGCCGCCATAGGCCCCTACGGGCAATCCCCCGCCAATTATCTTTCCAAGACATGTCAGGTCCGGCATTACCCGGAAATACTCCTGGGCTCCTCCGGGAGCCAGCCTGAAACCGGTGATCACCTCGTCAAATATGAGCACTATCCCCTTTTCTTCGGTCCATTCACGTAGTTTAGGGAGAAAGTCCTCTCTTGGAGGGATCACTCCCATATTGGCAGGGACCGGTTCCACAATAACCGCTGCTATTTCATCCCCCTCTCTGTCCAGGACAGTCTTGAGGTCTTCCAAATCATTGAAGGGCACAGCCAGTGTATTGGATACGACCTCTTCAGGCACTCCAGGACTTCCCGGGATACCAAGGGTCGCCACTCCGGAGCCGGCTTTCACCAGAAAGGAATCCGCATGTCCGTGATAACAGCCGTTAAACTTCAGGATTTTCTTGCGGCCCGTATATCCCCTGGCCAGACGAACAGCGCTCATGGTGGCCTCTGTGCCCGAGTTTACCAGCCTCACCTGCTCAATGGACGGCACAAGCTCAACTATTTTCTGCGCCAGGGCCACTTCACGCCAGGTCGGCGCTCCGAAACTGGTACCGGATGCCAGGGCCTCCGCGACCGCTGCCTTAACCTCAGGATGTGCATGCCCGATAATCATCGGACCCCAGGAGCAGACATAGTCGATATACCGGTTCCCATCTACGTCGTATAAGCGGCAACCCTCTCCCTTCTCGACAAATATAGGATCACAGCCCACTGACCTGCATGCGCGGACCGGGCTGTTGACTCCGCCCGGCATCAGTTTTCCGGCCTTCTGGAAATAACTGTTGGACAGGTGATGATGATGCATTTGGCCTTCCTCCTGTAAGGAAAAATTAGGGGCACAAAACTAAAAAAGAGCCACAAGTGAATGCCTGCAACTCTCTGATTTTACTGGTAGCGGGGCGTGGATTTGAACCACGGACCTTCGGGTTATGAGCCCGACGAGCTACCAGACTGCTCCACCCCGCATCCGAAGGAATTTTGTTTCAAAAAAAACCGAAAAGCAATCTAATTCATAACCACTTGAGATTAGATTGTCAACACATTGGAACTGCTGCAGCCGCGTACGATCAATCAAAGACGCTCTTTCCCTCGCCTATATGATAAGCATTGCGTCTCCGTAACTGAAAAATCTATATCCGGCATCCACGGCCTTTTTATAGGCATGAAGTATCCTGCCCCTGCCCGCAAAGGCAGAAACTAATATTAACAAAGAAGATCTGGGCAGGTGGAAGTTGGTAACCAGGCAGTCAACGACTCGGAATCGACGACCGGGCAGAATATACAGGTCACATAATCCCTGAAAGGCCTTTATTCTATCCGTACCATTTACTGTTGCCTCTAATGCCCTGACTACAGTTGTTCCTACTGCTATAACCCGGCCACCTGTCTTGCGGGTGGAAATTATCTTTTCCGCAGTACTTTCAGGTACCGAGATCCATTCAGGGTGAATCATGTGCTTACGTATGTCAGATGTCCTTACCGGAGCAAAGGTGCCGTAACCAACGTGGAGTGTTATCCATGCCATGTTAATATTTTTTTCCCTGGCGAGGAGTAATTGCTCTTCAGTGAAATGGAGTCCTGCCGTAGGGGCGGCCACCGAACCTATCTCTCTGGCATAAATGGTCTGATATTGTTCTGCATCGGAAGCAACCGGAGAACGTTTGATATATGGCGGAAGAGGAATATCTCCGCAGGATTTCAGGGTTAATAATAATTCACCCGGATACATGAGCTTAATATCAACCTGGCCCGCGGAATTGACTTCAAGGACTTCTATCTCCAGACCCCCCCGGCATCGTATCTTTTGGCCCTGTCTTACCGGTTTCGAACTGCGATAAAGGGCCTTAGCAAATGCCACGCCATTCCCATTTTCTCTGGGAAAGTGGAGTAGAAAAAATTCTACCCTCCCTCCTGTTGATTTCATGCATTTAAGTCGAGCTGGAAATACCTTGCTGTCGTTGAGAACAAGGCAGTCCTCCGGATTAATGTAATCTAACAGGTCACGAAAGATCCGATGGCTTAGTTCGCCCGTTTTACGGTCGAGTACCATCAAGCGGGAAGACGACCGATCAGGCAAAGGATACTGAGCGATCAGGCAAGGAGGCAAGTTGTAATCATATTCAACCAGATTAAAGTCTGCTGTCATTAAAAAATATCGGTCCTTTGGGCAAGATAACATACTGCCAGGCCGATCAAGGTGGAAACAAGACCAACCAATCTCAATTGATCCGGATCCATTTCCTCGATTTGTCTCGTAAGGACCTGCATCTTTTCAGGAAAGGCGAAATAAGGGAGTCCTTCAACAACCATTAGTAAGCCTATTACACTCAGAAAAAGCTTCATATGTATAGCAACTCCGACTTAATCAGGGTAATATGGTGAATCAGGATACGACCGATAGAAGTTGGTGGCGGTGCAGGGATTTGAACCCCGGACCCTGCGGATATGAGCCGCATGCTCTAACCTGCTGAGCTACACCGCCACGTAGTGCGATACCTTTTAACCATTTTGAAAAATGTGTCAAGGAGAAACTCGACCGGAAACGTTTGATACTTATTTCTTGTCGGTTATAATTTTAGATCGAAAGGAGGATATTCATGCAGGAACTTATCACAAGAATTGTTCCCACAGGAGTCTCAGTTGTGACGGTCAGGTCCGGAGATAAGATAAACGGAATGACAGCGGCATGGGTTACACAGGTCTCTTTAAAGCCGATGATGATTGCGACATCTATTGCTCCTCAGCGTTATACTCATGGCCTGATCAAGGAGTCAGGCTACTTTTGCATTAATGCCCTCCCGGTCGAGGCAATGGAAATAGCAAGACATTTCGGTTTTAAGAGCGGGCGTAAAACCGACAAGTTCAAAGGAGTATCATATACAAACGCCCTCAAGGGCTCTCCGGTTTTGGAATCGGCTCATGCCTATGCTGAATGCGAGGTAGTCCATGCCTATGAGGCCGGGGATCATACGCTTTTCATCGGTTCTGTTATTGACAGTGCTGAATTAAAGGAGGGCGCCAGCCCCCTCATCTTTAGATGGAACGATTTCTTTGGCAAGAAGCAGTGAAAAAAGAGAGAAAAGAGTCAATGCCTAAAAAAGCCCAGACGCCCATTGCTTCTGAATATCAGAAAAAAACCATCTTGGAAGAAATACTATCCGGCCTTCCGCCTCAGGTCGGAAAGACATTACAGAAATTTCTGAGAGAGATACTGGCCGGAACAATAATTGTTGTTCTGGCTGTATCATTGTGGCTGGGCTACTCAACTTACACAACAAGGCAGGAGAACAGGGCTGCTGCTGCTATGGGAACTGCAATGCAGCAAACGGATACCGCAAAAAGAATATCCGCCTTGGAAAAGGTGATCCATAAGCATGGCCACACAAATACCGGCAGACACGCGCTGCTGTTCCTTGGAGCTACTCAGAGGGACTCCGGACAGGTTGAAGCAGCAAAAAAGAGTTTTAACAGGGCTGAGCAAGAGTTTTCTGAGGACAGCTTCTTGTATTATTCTGCCCTTATGGGCCTTGGCTATTTACAGGAAGATGATGCAGAATTGGATAAGGCCCGACGGGCATATAAATCGGCAAGTGCGGCACAGCAGGGCTTTGAAGCCATTGCCTCCCTTGATTTTGCAAGAGTGTCCTCTGCCTTGGGGTACAATGATAAGGCCATTGAGTCCTATAACAAGTATCTTTCCATGAAGCCACAGTCACCGCAGGCCGGCTTTGTGCGTCATCAGATCATGAAACTCTCTTTCGAGGATAGAAGCCCGAGGAAAATTCCTGTCTTTGAAAAGAAAAATGACGAATAGAAGGAATCCGTCCTGCATATCGCTCACCCAAAATTCTTTTTCTGACGACCCCGTCATTCAACGACATAAGTTCATCGTAACCGATCCCAGGGTGCTCCTTCTGGAAACGATTTGCGTTAGCCCCGCAAGTTTTCTTGGCCTTTGCAGCATGGGAGACCCCGGCTCCGGAGCGCAGCGAAGGAGAACGGGGAGGGTCCCATGCTGCAAAGGCCTTAAGAAAACAAGGGGCGAGAGCATGTTGGAAGAAGAAGCACCCTGTGATCGGTTACAGCTCATCGATGCCGGGGGACACATCGCCAATCCTCAATTTCAAGACACCATCTATTATAAAATTATAAATCCGGATTATGCGCTATGAAGGTCCCATATACCGGCCTCCCAGCGAAGCGGATTCGCTGTTAATCCAGGCCACTATCGGATGCCCTCATAACCGATGCAATTTTTGCATGGTTTATAAAAACGGTCCGAAATATCGCGTCAGGCCGGTAGCGGAAATTAAGAAGGATATGGTGGAAGCAAAAAAGACTTACGGCCCTCGCGTACGCACCATGTTTCTTCCTGCCGGAAACACAATAGCCATGAATACGCAGGATCTGGCCGATGTGTGTTGTTTTGCCAGGACAACCTTTCCCTGTCTTGAGCGGATCACAGTCTACGGGTCTTCTCAATTTATCCACAAGAAAGGACCTGATAAACTCAGACAATTGGCCGAAGCAGGGCTCGGACGCATCCATGTGGGTCTTGAATCAGGTGATGACGTCATATTAAGATACATTTGCAAGGGAACCAATGCCGGGCAGCAGATCGAAGCGGGAAGATGGCTGATGGACGCAGGGATCGAACTGAGCCTGTACGTTATCTTGGGGATCGGAGGCCGGGAAAGAACATACGATCATGCAAGAGAAACTGCCCGGGTGATCAATGAGATTGCACCCGACTTTGTGCGGCTGCGCACCTTTGTGCCAAAGATAAATACGCCTATTTTGGATGATGTATTGGCAGGGCGTTTTAAAATGCTCACGCCTTACGGCATTTTAAGGGAAGCAGGGGTCCTTATCGAAGGCATCACTGCCAAAACTTCACTTACCAGTGATCACTATACCAACTACATCAACCTTCACGGCCGCCTGCCCCAGGACAAACCGAGGCTCCTGAAAGAGATAAATCACGCCCTTGAATGGAAGGAGTCTGATTTTCGGCCATTTTTTATAGGCACCGAGTGAGGAGGAATGAATGATTAAGCGCCGTTTACGGTTCAGAGGTTCAAAACCGTTGAGTCGTAAGTTCTGAACGGAGAAGTCATCAGGGAAACGATTTAAGGATATTAAGGCTTGGCAATTGGCCCAGAGGAGCTGACCCGCAAGGTCAACTGAAAAAAATAACCATGAACGGTGAACTTTGAACCTGGAACGCTTATGAATTAATAATGAATGATTAAGTGGAGAGTGATGTGACAAAGAAAATGATCCTTTCCGCAGGGATAATATTAGTCAGGAAGAATGGGGTTCAGTGGAAATATCTGTTGCTGAGGGCCTTTGGTTATTGGGATTTTCCAAAAGGGATTGTGGAGCCGGGCGAGTCTCCTCTTGAGGCTGCCAGGAGAGAAGTAGAGGAAGAGACTGCCTTGAACGACCTTAATTTTCGATGGGGATATGATTACAGAGAGACGGAACCTTATAGCCGTGGCAAGGTAGCCCGTTATTATATAGCAGAGACGAGCGAGTCTGGTGTAAGCCTTCTGGTAAATCCGGATATAGGGAAACCGGAACACGATGAGTATCGCTGGGTATCATATGAAGAGGCGGTTTCTTTGGTGGCGCCAAGGGTGAAGCCGGCCCTTGAATGGGCGCAGGAGACTATCACTGCCGGGAAAATTGAAGGGCATCACTTTTTCACGAAAATTGTTGTATAGACGCGTACTTCAGAGAAGTTACCAGAAATGATAAAATTTTAGGTATTTGGTACTTGCTTCATTCATTAAAAAAGGGTAGCCATAATGAGGGAACTTCTTGCCTTTATGCAAATGAATGGGCATTAGATGTTTCACTTCTGTTATTTGCAGGTGGATGAATAGAGGCGTTTCAGGAGAAAAATAATGGCAGCAGAGATAATCAGCGGGACTCTGATAGCAAAGCAGATAAAGGAAGAACTGAAGGCCGAAGTGGCCGAGATGAAGGAAAAGCACGGGGTGGTCCCAGGTCTTGTGACCATACTGGTTGGGGAGAACCCAGCCTCCGTATCCTATGTGACCGCAAAGCAGCGCACTGCCCATGACCTTGGTTTTCATTCCATCCAGGACAACCGGCCTGAAGATATCAGTGAGATCGATCTGTTGGCCCTGATTGACAAATACAATCAGGATCCTACGATCCACGGCATACTGATCCAGCTCCCCCTTCCTAAGCATATAGACGAGGGCAGAGTCATCTATGCCGTAACCCCGGACAAGGACGTGGATGGTTTCCATCCGGTGAACGTGGGCAAGATGGTGATAGGTGAGCCCTGTTTCCTGCCGTGCACGCCTCACGGTATCATGGAAATGCTTATCCGTTCAGGGATTGAGACCAGCGGGGCCGAGGCGGTGGTTGTAGGCAGGAGCAACATTGTTGGAAAGCCCATAGCAAACCTGCTATTACAAAAGAGAGAAGGCGGAAACGCCACCGTCACCATATGCCATACCCGGACCAGGGACATGGCATCTCATACGAGAAGGGCCGACATCCTTGTAGCGGCAGCGGGCCAACCCAGATTTATTACGGCGGACATGGTAAAGGACGGCGCAGTGGTGATAGATGTGGGTGTAAACCGGATAGGCAAGACCCCTGAAGGCAAGGCGATCCTGTGCGGCGATGTGGATTTTGAGGCGATAAAGGAAAAGGCCTCTGCAATAACTCCGGTGCCCGGCGGTGTCGGCCCGATGACCATAACCATGCTTATGAAAAATACAGTCCAGGCTGCAAAGCAGATTTCAGGACTGGCATGATGTCGTTGTCCTCCAAATGGGAAGGGACAACCGCGGCCCGAAAAACTTGCAAGACAATTGATAAATGGTACTGAGGAAGAATAGTAATGGATACCAGCAGACGCTTTGATAGGGAAGAAGGGGTGTGCCCCAGCATCCAGTGCGAGGCCAATCGTGATGTACTTTGTCACCCGTGTGCCGAAGGCGTGGTGACAGCGGCCCACAGGGTCTCTTCGCGGGCAGTGGAACCGTGCCTGTTCGGCAAGGGAGGAGTTTGCTGCCGCATTTGCAACATGGGACCCTGCCAGATAATAGAGGGCGTGGATACCATGAAAGGAGTCTGTGGCGCGGACGCAGCCACGGTGGCCGCGCGCAATTTCTGTCGCATGGTTGCCGGCGGGGCCTCTGCCCACATGGATCACGGCAGGGGATCGGCCCTTGCATTTCTTGCCACTGCCCGTGGTGAAACCCCTTATGAAATCAAAGACACGATCAAATTGAGGGAAACGGCCCTGAGGCTCGGCATAGACCCTGCTGAAAAGGATACCAGGGATCTCGCAATAGAAGTGGGTATCAGGCTGCTTGGTGAATTCGGCCAGCAGGAAGGTACCCTGGCCTTCATTAAGAGGGCCCCGAAGGCCAGGCAGGAGCTTTGGAGCAGGCTTGGAATCCTCCCCAGGGGTATTGACCGTGAGGTAGTGGAGATAATGCACCGGACCCACATGGGGGTGGACCAGGAACATAAGAATCTGCTTTTCCAGGCCGCCCGATGCTCCTTGGCCGACGGTTGGGGTGCATCCATGATAGCCACTGAACTGTCTGACATCATGTTCGGCACTCCTGTCTCAGTGAGGAGCAAGGTAAATATCGGCATCCTCAAGAAGGACGAGGTAAATATCACGGTTCACGGCCATGAACCGGTACTTGCCGAGGCCCTGGCTATGGCATCCAATGACCCGGAGATAGTCAAGGCCTCCAAGAAGGTCAGGGCAAAGGGCATAAATCTGGCAGGTGTATGCTGTACCGGAAACGAGATCCTCATGAGGAGAGGAATCCCGATTGCCGGGAGTTTTATCCAGCAGGAGGTCGTCCTGGCCACGGGCGCTATAGAGGCCATGGTTGTGGATGTACAGTGCATCATGCAGGGGTTGTCTCCTGTGGCGGACAATTTCCACACCGAACTCATTACGACCTCTGACAAGGCCAGGATTCCAGGGGCCACACACATACAGTTCGACGAGCACAGGGCCATGGAAACGGCCAGGGAAATAATAATGCGCGCCATCAATAGATATCCGGAAAGGGGCAAGCACTTCATACCAGTGCATCAGATGGACGTAGTGGCCGGCTTCAGTCATGAAAATATCAACTACACCCTTGGCGGCCGTTTCC
The DNA here is from genome assembly GCA_003194485.1 of Deltaproteobacteria bacterium. Lineage (NCBI taxonomy): Bacteria > Pseudomonadati > Myxococcota > Myxococcia > Deltaproteobacteria bacterium. The sequence continues at coordinate 29,425 of PQXD01000018.1, read as the reverse complement.
GCGCATCCTACAAGCCACTTAACGACAACATTATAAACGGCCGTATCCGCGGGGTTGCCGCAATAGTCGGCTGTGACAACTACAGGGTCATGGAGGAAGTCCATATAGATCTTGCCAGGGAACTCATTGCCAATGACGTAATCGTACTGGTCACCGGTTGTGCTGCCACGGGTATGGGCCGTGCAGGGCTCCTGTCTCCTGAAGCCTCGAGCATGGCAGGTGACGGCCTGAAGGAAGTCCTTGAAACGGTAGGATGTCCGCCTGTGCTGCATATGGGTTCCTGCGTGGATAACAGCCGGATCCTTATTGCCGCCACCGAAATGGTAAAGACCGGCGGTCTTGGCACAGACATAAGTGATCTTCCGGTTGCAGGCTGCGCTCCTCAATGGATGAGTGAAAAGGCGGTGTCCATCGGACAATATTTTGTCTCAAGCGGTGTTTATGTGGTCTTCGGACCCGGTTTCCCGACAACAGGCTCCAATGTGGTTACCGACTATTGCTTCAAGGAGATGGAGAATCTCTATGGAGGGATGTGGGATATGGCCGAGACATCAAATGATTTTGCCAATAAGATGATTGATCACATAAACCAAAAGCGCCGTGACCTTGGTCTGGATAAGAAGAAAGAGCGGGTTCTGTTTGATATGGCCATGAGGCGTGAACTTGAGGCCACACCTCTGCATGACGTGGGATGCCATGGGGGATAATGAAGAAGTACCAGCGTTGGCACACGACTGGCCTTCACATAATGTTCGACACTGCCATATTCTGGTCAGGAAAATCCAGATAAAGGTCAAGTCGGTGACTTTTTTCGGCATTAAATTCGATTTTCACAACCTGCCAAGGCCCTGAAATTCCCAAGGGTGAGAGGGAGTGACCTCTAAATCTTCAGGATTCGAGCTAAATCAAGATTAGATCTCACTTGCGCAGATATTTAAAAATTTGGGTTAGGTCTGCCTATAAAACAGGAGCATTCAGAGCCATATTTCTTTATGACCGCCAATGATTACTTTGTTTCGGATTCATTATTTCCAAAATCAAACATCCGGCGGCTGCCATCCACAATTTTCCAGTAGCCGTTTTTTACATATTTAATTTGGGTTGTGTCATGATTGAATGAAATACAGTCCTCTACAGCAACCTGACAGTCCTTGTTCAGACTCAGATCCTGAACCACCAAGTCTGAAAGCCTTTGGACCACTTGATAGTGTATTTCTGATTTGGGTTTGATGGGTGGCTGTGCATAAGAGACCCAAGTAATATAAAGCAAAATAAGAAAAAGGGATATAGCACGAAACGTTACTGAAATTGTTTCTCTCTGCATTTTCCAAATCCTCCCTTTTAAGTTAAGTATCAATTATAAAAAGTAAATATCCGGTGAACCCGTGGTCTCACGTAACCGTTCACTGGAAGGGGATATTTCTTTTCACTTAACACTTCAGCCCCTTGTTTTCTAAGGCTTTTGACATGGGGGATGCCCTGCCCCTCCCCGTTCTCCTTCGCTGCGCTCAGGAGCCGGGGTTTCCCCCACAGCAAAAGCCGAGAAAACTACGGGGGCTTCCGTTAAACTGTTCAAAGAAATATCCCCTTCCAGTGAACGGTTGCCATCCGTGCCCTGCCGCAGGAGCGGTTTGCCTTTTGCAGGGTTTCGATCGCGGGCCGGATTGCACTGCCTCTCCGGTCTGCGATGAGTGAGCTTTGAAACCCGGAAAAAGGCAACCGCTTCAAGGCAGGATATAACGGGTTCATAAGAATATTTACTATCAATTAGGTCTCCTCTTCTCCGATACTTCACGATTTTGTTCCGATGCGGACTGGACATCGCGTATTATCTCCTTAACCCGGTGAAATCAGATATCCATCCATTACAAATTGCCATTGATCTTTTTCGTGGTTTTTTGTCTTCTTTCCGCTGTTTTTTCCTGAAAGGTCTATTGAGCGAATATTGTGCCAGATTGGGGAAACGACGGGAAACGTTGGGGATTTTTAATAATAACTTACAAGATCTACTAATTTAATGTGAATTTAGCTCTTGTATATATCACAGAATGAATAAAGAAGCATGTTTTTTGTCAAGCTGATATACATTTTTAGAGACGGAATGTAAATTCAGTTGACAGCAGATGCCTTTCCGGGTACTGGTTCTTTATCTGTTACTGACAGGAGAGGCCGGATGGAAGAGATAAAGCAAAAAGACTCGTTAACAAAGGAAGATCTCGCCCTGCTATATGATACATCTACATCGATTCATGCCATACGCGATATGGATGAAATGCTCCGGAGTATCATGGCCAGGATCAAGGCCGTTTTCCACATAGAAGGCGCATCCATAGCTCTCCATGATGCGGACCGGAACGAGTTTTATTTTATCCGGACCGTGGAAAAGGAAAAAGATAGAGATTATGTAAAGATGCAAAAGATGCGGTTTCCTGACCATCTGGGTGTGGCCGGCTGGGTGTTAAGGGAGAATCGGCCAGTCATCATTCCTGATGTCTCCAAGGATGACCGGTTCTATAAAGGGCTCAATCACAAGGAAGACTTTGTCACCAAGTCCATGATCTGCGTACCATTGCGAACTCGTAAAGGGCTGTTAGGGGTCCTCTATGCATTAAATAAGCTTGAAGGAGAGTTCACAGATAAGGAGGCAAGGTTACTGGAAATCCTTTCAGGAACGGTTGCCGTCTCTATTGAGAATGCAAGGCTTTATGGAGAGCTCAAGCAACATGCCAGATCTCTTGAGCAGGAGAATCGCATGCTCAAGTCTGAGGTGCAGGAACATTTCAACCTCCAGGGGGTCATTGGCTCAAGCCCAGCAATGCGCCGGATCTTTGCCCTTATTGACAAGGTTATTGATACAACAACCTCTGTGCTGATCCAGGGAGAGACAGGGACCGGGAAAGAACTAATTGCCAGGGTCATCCATTATAATGGCCCATTGAAAGATAGGCCCTTTGTAGTAGAAAATTGTGGCGCACTAGCAGAGAATCTCCTGGAAAGCGAGCTTTTTGGTCATGTAAGAGGTGCCTTCACCGGTGCTATCACAGACAAGAAAGGTCTTTTTGAACAGGCCAATGGGGGAACCGTCTTTCTTGATGAGATCGGAGAAATGTCATCTGCCATGCAGGTCAAACTGCTCAGGGTCCTTCAGGAAGGACAGCTCAGGCCGGTTGGTGGCAGCCGGCAGATCAATATAAATGTACGGCTTATTGCTTCCACAAATCGCGATCTTGGAGAAGAGGTGAAAAAGGGGAACTTCCGCGAGGATCTTTTTTATCGTGTCAGTGTATTTCCAGTCACTCTTCCACCCCTGCGGGAGAGAAGAGAGGACATTCCCATGTTGGCCGCCCACTTTCTAAAAAAGTCCGCCGGGAAGCTAAAAAGGCCCGCTGCCCGATTAACGCCCCATGCAATGAATCTTCTTTCGCAGTTTGATTGGCCGGGCAATGTGCGAGAGCTTGAGAACGAGATCGAGAGGGCCGTGACCCTGGCAGGAAATGAAAGGGAGATCAGTGAAGAGCACCTTTCAGAGAAAATCAAGGCCTTATCGGAAAAGGGTGTTTTGATACAGGAGACTGATGGGACACTGAAGGAAGTGACCGAACGAATCGAGCAGCGAATCGTCTCTGAAACTCTACAGAAGACACGCGGCAATCGTTCCCAGGCCGCCAGGATGCTTGGTTTGACACGCCAGGGCCTGCTCAACAAGATTGCCCGTTACAACATCAATCTATAACCTGAACCTGGGTTGAGCGGTTCAACGTTCACGGTTCCCGGTTGAAAATCCCTAACTGGCTGTTAGGCAAATGATGACGCGTCAATAGGGACGAATGTTATGTTTCACCCAGTGGGTGAAAGAGGCTAATCTGAGCATTGTGTTATAAAGTTAAGGATATCAATAAACTATAACCTTTGAACCCTGAACCTGGAACCGATCACTTTAGGTATAAAGAGGATGTCACGTCTGTCTAAAGCATTAATCACGGGCTTTGTGATCGGCTTGCTGGGAGTGGCGGCAACCCTCGTTCCTTGCGGTATTGATCTGGAAGAAGACATCGGCCTGGATTTGTTGTTCAAGCTGAGGGGGGCGAGGGAGCCCCCGCCTGAAGTCATAGTAGTGACTTTGGATAAGGCCTCTGCTGATAATCTGGACCTGCCGACAAGGCCTGATAAATGGCCTCGCTCTCTTCATGCCCGACTCATTGAAAATCTGGCCAGGAAAGGCGCTGCGGTGATTGCCTTTGACATGACTTTCGACGAAAGCCGATCCTCTGAGCACGACAATTTATTTGCCGAAGCGATCAAGAAAGCAGGCAATGTTGTCCTATGCGAGTACTTGAAAAAGGAGAAGATTCCCTTAACTGACGAAGATGGAGTGCATACAGGAGACTTGGATATAGAGAGACTTGTGCCACCAATCCCTCCTCTTGCACGATCTGCGGTTGCCTTGGCCCCCTTTCCCCTGCCCAAAGTACCTGTCAAGGTGAGCCAGTACTGGATGTTCAAGACAGGCGCCGGGGATACACCGACTTTGCCGGTTGTGGTCTTCCAGGTCTTCGCATTGGACGTGTACGACGAGTTTATCCGTTTGCTGGAAAGAGTCAGCCCATCTCAAGCAGGCGGACTTCCTCGTGACAAGGATATTATAATTGCGTCAAAAGGCGTAGAAAACCTTATCCGTGTCCTGAGAGATATCTTTGAGAAGAACCCGTTGACTGCAGAGAAAATGCTGGACGTGCTCAAAAATTCAAGTTCATTATCCCGCGACATAAAAAGGAGGCAGGTCCTTAAATCACTCATAAGGATGTATCAGGGCGACAAGAGCCGTTACCTTAATTTCTATGGTCCTCCCGGCACGGTCACAACTGTCTCCTATCATCAATTACTGCAATCCATGGAAAATTCGACTGCATGCCAGGAACAACTTGATCTTAACGGCAAGGCCGTATTTATTGGACTTTCAAGGCGATTGTGGGCAGGACAGAAAGACGGATTCCATACCGTTTTCTCTCAGGCAAGCGGATTAGATATCAGTGGTGTTGAAATAGCAGCCAGTGCCTTTGCAAACCTGTTAGAGGACATGTCTGTTCAGCCGCTCGATTTCCGTGCACATCTTGCCTTTATTTTAGTCTGGGGGATAGTGCTTGGGATTGTGTGTTTCTTTTTACCCACTGCCATTGCTGCATTCGGTGTGACCGGCCTGAGTTCGCTTTATCTGGCCGTTGCCCATTATCAGTTCAAGCACACCGGAAGCTGGTATCCGCTGGTTATTCCTTTGTTTTTCCAGGTACCTGCAGCTTACTTCGGCACTGTCTTATGGAAGTATTTTGAGGTGAACAAGGAACGCCAGAATATCAGAAAGGCCTTTGGATATTACCTGCCAGACAAGGTTGTGGACCAGTTAGCAAAAAATATGGCATATATCAAATCAGGCAGCCGAATGGTCTATGGAACCTGTTTGTTTACAGATGCTGAAAGATATACCACTTTATCGGAAAGCATGGAGCCCAAAGAACTAAGCAGATTTATGAATAGATATTGGAAGGCTTTGTTTGAGCCGGTAAAGCAGCACGATGGGATTGTATCAGACGTTGTCGGAGATTCTATGTTGGCAATATGGGCCACGGCACGGCCTGATGACGCCCTCAGGGCTCAGGCCTGCCTCACGGCGCTTGATATTGCCGGAGCAGTACAAAGATTCAACCGATCTCACGATAATCTGAAGCTTCCGACTCGCATCGGTTTGCACTCCGGGTACATGCTTCTCGGCAATATCGGTGCAGTCAACCATTATGAGTACACTCCAATCGGAGATATCGTCAATACGGCATCAAGGATAGAGGGCCTGAATAAGTACCTGGGCACACGCATAGTTTTATCAGAAGAGGTGCTATATCAACTTGATGGTTTCCTGACAAGAGAGCTTGGGAAGTTCCTTTTGGCTGGGAAATCAAGACCTGTTGTGGTATATGAATTAATATGCCGCACAGGAGAATCCAGCGAGCAACAAAGACGTCTTTGTGCGACTTTCAATATGGCTCTGAGTGCCTTCAGGAGGCGATCCTGGGAAGAGGCGATCAGGGGATTTTATGAGTCAATGGAAATCCAGGGCGAAGACGGACCTTCTGTTTTTTATTTAAAATTATGTGAGAGATATAGAGATAATCCGCCAGGGGAGATATGGGATGGATCGGTCTTTCTTGACCATAAATAGAAAAATCGCGGATTTACCATTTGTTCAACGTATCTGTTTTGGGTCGATTGATACCGATTGTTGATGTTATTTTAACAGATTATTACTGAAAAGAGGTATCAATGAGGCAAATCCGGGCCCGCATTCTGATTTTCACGATATTCGTAATTGCATTGGCAGGTTATATTCCCACGGATGCCGTGGCTGCTGAGACATGCGAAGAGTGGGCAGGCAGAATTGTCTCGGTTCAGGGCAATGTTTATGCTCGAAGAGTTGGTGAAACACAGTGGTTACCTGCAAAAATGAACGATACATACTGCCCTGGCGATATGATTCGGACACAGGAACGAAGCCGGGCATCTGTTATTCTGCGCAATGAGACCATCATCCGTCTTGATCAGAAGACCACTGTCACCTTTTCCGGATCAGAGAAGGGACGGACTTCCCTGATTGACCTTATTATCGGGGCTGTCCATTTCTTCAGCCGTTTCCCCCGGGGTCTGAAGGTGATTACACCGTTTGTTAATGCTGCGGTGGAGGGCACGGAATTCTATGTAAGGGTCGATGGCGATCAGACCACATTATCAATATTTGAAGGACAGGTGGCAGCCACAAATGATGCAGGGAGACTTTTACTGTCTAAGGGTGAATCGGCAGTAGCCAAAGCGGGGCTGGCCCCCGTCCCCCGTGTAGTGGTAAATCCGAGGGATGCAGTTCAATGGGCCCTGTATTATCCACCTGTCCTGTATTGTCGCCCGGCTGATTTTGTTTCTGAAGCCAGATGGCAGAATAAGGTTCGCAGGTCCATCGAGTTCTATTGGAATGGTGATCTGAACAGGGCATTTTCCAGCCTTGAGGGAATGCCTGAAAATATTCAAGATCCGCGCTTTTTTACGTATCGTGCCGGATTGCTTCTTACCGTTGGCCGTGTTGATGAAGCAAATATTGATATTAAAAAGGCGCTCGATCTTGATCCGTCAGATAGTCAGGCATTTGCCCTGCAGTCTATCGTCGCCGTTGTGCAGAATAAAGGGGATACGGCCCTTGATTTGGCAAGGAGAGCCGTAGAACTGGTCCCTGAATCAGCCGCAGCAAGGGTTGCGCTCTCATACGCGCAACAGGCCAATTTTGACCTCCAGGGTGCTTTGACCAGTCTCGAAGAAGCAGTAGAGCTGGATCCGGAAAACGCCTTGGCATGGTCTCGACTGTCGGAACTGCGGCTGTCTTTCGGAGAACTCGATAAGGCGCTTGAGGCGGCAAAAAAGGCTGTGGCCCTGAATCCCAATATTGCACGTACACAGACTGTTTTGGGATTTTCTTATCTTGCACGGATCATGATACGTGATGCCAAAAAGGTCTTTAAGAAGGCGATTGAGCTGGATCAGGCAGCTCCCCTTCCGTGGCTTGGACTTGGATTAGCAGAGATCCGGGACGGTGATCTGAAGGCGGGCCGTAAGGAGATCGAAATCGCTGCGAGTCTTGATCCTGGCAACTCGCTTATCCGCAGCTATCTTGGTAAGGCATACTATGAAGAGAAACGCGACAGGCTGGCTGAAAGACAGTTTGCCATTGCCAAGGAGCTTGATCCGAAAGATCCGACGGCATGGTTCTATGATGCGATTCGAAAACAGAGCCTGAATCGACCCATAGAGGCATTAGAGGACCTGCAGAAATCCATCGAACTGAACGACAACCAGGCTGTCTACCGCTCACGCCTGATGCTGGATGAAGATCTGGCGGCACGAAGCGCCAGCATCGGGAGCATATACAATGATCTCGGGTTTCAGCAATTGGCCCTGGTCGAGGGCTGGGATTCGGTAAATACCGATCCCGCCAACTACTCAGCCCACAGGCTACTGGCTGACTTGTACGCCGCGTTGCCGCGTCACGAAATTGCACGGGTCAGCGAATTGCTCCAAGCTCAACTCTTACAGCCCATTAACATTACACCATTGCAGCCCCAGCTCGCGGAAAGCAATCTTGCCATATTGGATGTGGCAGGTCCATCAAGCCTGTCATTTAATGAATTCAATCCCCTGTTCACCAGGGATCGGCTTGCAATCTTAACTGACGGAATCCTCGGCAACCACGGCACATACGGGGATGACGTCGTTCTGTCCGGTTTGAGTGGACGAGCTTCAGTCAGTGCCGGGCAGTTTCACTTCGAAACCAATGGATTTCGTGAAAATGATGACCTTGAGCAGGATATATATAATGCATTTGTCCAAATCAGTCTCTCTCCGGGCTCCAGCCTTCAGGTTGAGCTTCGGAGGAAAACGACCCGGAATGGAGATATTCCCCTCAGGGCCGATGATTCTCACTGGCCTGACTTTAGAGACTATTTTGAGGAAGATTCAATGCGTGGCGGCTTTCACTTTTCTCTTACCCCGCGCCAGGATATTGTCACTTCCTTGATTTACAAGGACGCCGAACAGCATACATAAGGATATTTTCCGGATACCTGGCGACCCCATTATAGATCGGGATACTTACTCGACAACGGGTCATGGATATCTGATTGAAGCCCAACATATCTATCATGGAAACCGGTTCAAAACAATCATTGGAGCAGGCTATTCCAATCAGGATAGCCGGTTCATCTTTACTACGGACATCGTAGAAGGTACCGAAGTGCTTGATACATGGGTTATTGACGATTCGAAAACAAAAATAGACCATACTAATGCCTACCTCTACGCACCCATGATGTTAACCCAAAGTCTGACGGCAATTCTGGGCGCAAGCTTTGAATCTTACTCTCAACCAGGTCGAGATCGAGACCAGTTTAATCCAAAATTAGGGGTAATCTGGAAACCCAACCCATATACAACCCTGCGGCTCGCAGCATTTCGCGTGCTAAAAAGACCGGTTTTATCGAACCAGACAATTGAGCTTACACAAATAGCCGGGTTCAATCAGTTCTTCGACGACGTGAATGGTGCACGATCATGGCGATATGGAATAGGTCTGGACCAACGCTTATCAGATACCCTCTTTGGAGGTATCGAATTGTCATGGCGTGATATCAGAAAGCCTGTCATATCCAGTGGCTCGTTAATAGACCGGGACCTTGACGAGGATTTGCACCGGGCATATTTTTATTGGGTTCCTTATAGGTCCTTGGCGATAGGTGCCGAATATCAATATGAATATTTAAAGAGGGATTATGAAGATGGAAAGCAAAATTCCTCCGACCCTGCTGAAGTTACGACACATACCATACCGATTACACTGAGCTATTATAGACCAAATGGGCTATTCTCAAGGATAAGGGCTACCTATGTGAACCAAAATGTAGACTTCGTAGCGGCCACAACAGGCACCGTTAAGGAGAAAAACGATTTCTTTGTTACCGATATTTCTATTGGCTACCGGTTCCCTAAGAGATATGGTCTAATGAATGTCGGCATTAATAATCTGTTTGACCAGGATTTTAGTTTTCAGAGTCCTGGCTTTGGAACCGGTGAACCCCGAATCTCTTGTTTCCAGCCGGAGCGGACTTTTTTTGCAAAGCTTAATCTGTGGTTCTGAGTGTTAAAAAAGTAGTTTGAGATTGTATCTGTAAAGGCTGAATATATTCTATGCTTACTTAAGGAGGAAAAGACGATGTGCAAAGGAAAGGTGATAGGAAAACTTGCGGCTGTTTTGTCTATTGTGATGATATTGGCTTCCTGTAGTCCGGTTGACAAAGCTATCAAGGAAGAATCTGCAACTGAGGTGATTCTGATAAATGCAGAAGGCGGGCTGACACTGTTAGATGCGGAATCAGGAAAGCGTATTCCAACATGCAAAGAAAGAGAAGGGAGTGAAGATGAGTGTGAGGCTCCGGCGGGATTTTTTGCAAATATGTGTAAAGATATTGTAATTGGAGGTTCGCAAATAGGCCTTCAAGAGACGCCGGATCACAAGCAGCAGGGTGACGAACAAATCAAGAATATCCATCTGGTTCTCTGCGGTTTCAAGTTTGAAGGCTCTTACTGTCGGACATATGTTAATCGCGTGACAGGGGAAGAGTTTGAGATCTGTAGATAATGAGCGTGCTATAAAACACCTGACCTGAATTGTTTGTTGGGTTACGCCCTCAATATCCATCGTCAAGTCGAGACTGTGCGAAATCACAGAAGGGGTTAAGCGCAATGAACCCACCGACAATCTCAGGCCATCCCAACTTATAAGGTCTGTGCAGATCACCGATTTTTGCGGCGTCTGCTTGACATCCTTTATCGGAGCAATTCTATAGTTGTGCTTTGCTCCAGATCCACTTGTTGTCTGAAATTCATGGAAAATAAGGGGCGGAGCCTTTTGAAATGGTCAGAAAAGCTACCCTGCTGAGCAACTATCATGTGTGGGCAAACAGGGAATGCTTCCGTTCTAAATTGACCGGCTTTGCTTAATCCGGTATAAGTCAGCGAAATGGAAGAGGATTTATGGGCAAGGAACGTGTATTAATAGCCAACCGCGGAGAGATTGCCCTCCGCATTATTCAGGCCTGCAAGGATCTCGGTCTGGACTACGTGGTCCTATATACAAAGGAAGACGAATTTTCATTGCACGTTCGAATTGCACAGCAGGAAGAAGGCGGTTTTAAGAAGGCTTATCGTATAGCCAGATACAATGACCCCAATGAGATTTTTTCAGTGGCAGATGAGGCTGAATGTACTGCTATTCATCCTGGGTATGGATTTTTTTCTGAGAATTACAGTTTTGCCAGAAGGGCCGCCATGAGGATCAGGCCTCTGATCTTTATAGGCCCCAGATGGGAGGTCATAAGGGATCTCGGCAGTAAGATAAACACCAAGCGCCTGGCAAAGAACCTTAATGTGCCGGTGATTCCGGGATCTGACGGACCGATCTATAATGAACTGGAGGCTGAGGAGGTGGCGGAGGAACTTTTTTTTCTCCAGAAAGAACAGGGCATTCAGCATCCATCTATTCTGGTAAAGGCCTCTGCCGGCGGCGGAGGTATGGGTATCGAAGAGGTCAGCCACCTCGATGCCTTCAGGAGAATCTACCGGCGGATCCAGAACTATGCCAAGCGTCAGTTCGGGGATGAAGGGGTCCTGATTGAACAGTGTCTCAGAGATTATCAGCACCTTGAAGTTCAGCTTTTATGCAGCCCCCATGGGGAGGTGGTGCACTTCGGGACCAGAAACTGCACAATACAGAGTGCCGGCAGGCAGAAGAGGTTAGAGGTGGCTCCCGGCTTTGATCCCTCTGTATGCGAATATCCTTTTGATGCAAAAGCAGTCCTGGACCGGATCGTGGAGTATTCTGTACGTCTGGCAAAACATGTTGGCTATGACAACATAGGGACATGGGAGTGGATAGTATCCAGAGATGGCAGCCCCTGCCTTATGGAGGTCAACACCCGCATACAGGTTGAAAACGAAATTTCAGGATGCATTTCAAGAATAAGCGGGAGTGATGGGCCTCCAAATTTGATCAGGGAGCAGATAAGAGTGGCCCTTGGGGATAGACTGGGTTTTACCCAAAAAGATATATCCTTTGAGGGGACCAGCATAGAGCTGAGGATCGTCGCTGAAGATGCCAGAAGGGGTTTTGCGCCTTGGTGCGGTACCATCACACGCTTTGATTATCCGGATGAGACCTGGGCAAGGCTTTATTCTCATGTGCCCAGAGATACGCCATATAATATTCCCACAGAGTATGATCCCAACTTTGCTCTTGCCATTATATGGGGCCGGGATACGGAACAGGCCAAAGAAAGGGCCAGGCAGTTTCTGAGAGGGATTGCTATAGAAGGTACAGGGGCAGGTGATGAAAGCATTATCACAAATCTGGAATACCTTTATAATCGGATTGATGACGTGCTTCAATTTTGATTACCGATAATACATGAATGCATACGGACCGGGTATATATGGCAGATAGCGGCAAAATACTGAGTCAGCTCGCTGACCGGATCTCATATCTTATTGATATCAAGGGAAACAGCGAGTGGTCCAATATCGGCGATCTTATCGAACGGGTCCAGGCCCTTCGTCAGTCTATCTTTGATATAAAAGAGGCGGATCTCTTTGAGGAAATCGGCCGGATCGAGGACAGGGTATCCTTTCTGGAAGACAGAGTCGCTGAGAAGCTCAGTCCTGCAGAGATCGTGAACATCGTCCGGAGCCTCCAGCGCTTTACACTTATGGATGTCCTGGAGAATGTATATGACTCTTATACCGAGTTGGGTGGTGATAGAGACTGCAATATTGACCCTGCGATAGTAGTGGCCAGAGCTACCATATCGAGAAGAGTCAAAAACAAGCTATACAGCCATCAAGTCATGGTTATAGGCCATGAAAAGGGCCGGGGAGAGGAATACAGAAATGGAGGATGTGCCAGGCCCTGGGGAAATGATAAGGCCCTGAAGTATATGAGGGTAGCTGAGACCGAAGGCATTCCCATACATTTCTATATTTTTACTCCAGGGTCTTACCCTGTTGAAGATTACCCCGGAGCCGCACAGCAGATAGCCCGCAATCTATATATAATGGCAAAGCTAAGGGTCCCCACGGTATCTTTTATCTCCGAAGGTGGTTCTGGTGGCGCTGAGGCAATAGGGGTTTCAGGTCTCAGGCTTATGGGTTCAAGGGGCTATTACTCGGTCATTTCTCCTGAAGGTGCAGCTGCAATAGAAGGAAAGATAAGAGAGGGCGAAAAGGTCCCCAGAGAGCTTGTGGAACACTGCGCCGCCCAGTTAAAGATAACCGCTGAAGACAACCTGAAGCTCGGCACTATTGATCGCATTGTAGAGGAGCCCCCCCTTGGGGCCAGGCGGGATGATTTCGCCTTTTTCCGCAGGCTTCGCTATGAGATGCTCCGTGCTACCGACGAGGTAGTACTGAAGACCAAGAACTTCCGGGCCTTCCGGGCCTATGCCTTGAAAAGGCGGGCAGAGGAAGGGAAGGAGGTGCCGGAGGACTTTGGTTTACTCATAAACTGGAATCTCACAGACCTTGAGATAGAACGGCTTCTTGAATTCAGGTTCAAGAAGTATATGGAGTTGGGCAAGGGATATTTCCGCGAAAACAGAACTGTTTTATCTGATGGGATCAGGAAGACAAAGGACATTGCCAGCAAGACATACTACGATCTGAGATATGGCCTTCTGCGGCCGCACCGGCGAAACGTTCAGAAGGTAATAGAAGAGGTCTCAAGTGAGGGTTCGGTGTTTCTCCGAAAGGTTACCGAGCCCGTAAAAGCGGCCTATGACTTTGTTTTTCCCCAGCCGGAGCGCCCGAGCAAGGTCGTACGTTCCGAGGTGCCCGAGCGCAGATCGATCTTTGCAGAAGAGTGGGAATCTTACGTCAGCCCACTTGCCAACGAAGACTGTACTATTACCTGTCCCAATGCCTCAAAATATGGATGCCCGGATCTGTGGGTGCCTGACCTCTATGGGGAATCCTGTGGAGTGTGCCCCAACTGTGGCCATCACTTTCCACTTGAGTACCAGTGGTATCTTGAGAATCTTTTTGACAAGAATTCTGTCCATGAATTCAATAATCATATAGCCTCATCCAATCCCCTTGGTTTTAAGGGTTTTGATGTCCGTCTTAATAGGGACATAAGGCGTACCGGTCGTAACTCCAGCATGATAACCTTTGATGCCAAGGTCGGGGGGATAAGGCTGGTGGTAGCCATGCTTTTCAGCAACTTCAGGGGCGGGACGGTCGGAACTGCTGAGGGAGAAAAGTTCGTAAGGGCATGCGATATTGCCAGTACTACCCGAAGACCTCTTTTGGCTTACATACATGGTACAGGCGGGATCCGTATTCATGAAGGGACACTTGGTGTGGTTCAGATGCCAAAATGCACCCTTGCGGTAAGGGAATATAATGACAGCGGTGGTCTCTATATAGTAGTTTATGACAATAATTCGTACGCCGGTCCTGTAGCCAGCTTTCTGGGATGCTCACTCTATCAGTTCGCCATGCGTTCTTCCAGAATCGGTTTTGCCGGTCCAAGGGTTATAAGGGAGACCACAGGTCAGGATGTTCCCCCTGATTATCACAGCGCCAAGAATGCCCTCAGGCGGGGTCACATTCAGGGAATTTGGGACAGGCGCGAGTTCAAAAAGAACCTCTATGATGCCTTGATGACGCTGGGAGGCCCTAATCTCTATTACAGATAACTGGCTGATGGACATCAATCTAAACGACCTATTAAGGCGCTATCGTTCTCATCCGTTTGAGGATTATCCTGTTGAGACACCCCATACGGGGATCGTATCCTTTAAGGTGAAGGAAGGCCAGACAGTCAAGGGGCCGAGTGGAGAGTGGCTCCATCGACCCGGGACCCTGCTCTATGTCATCGAGAGGGAACGGAACGTGAAGAGAGTGACCGCCCTCTGGAATGGACAGGTTAGCGGAATCCGCCTTGACCTTGAGGGCCGATTTGTAGAGGCGGGTGAACTGCTCCTCTCTATACGGCACCAGTTGGATAAAGAGGAGATTATTGACCGTATCCTGACCCGGGTTCTTTACATCCTTCCTGCTCCGCAGCGGGCCAGGTATTTCCTTGCGCCTGAGATTTCAGCAAAGATGGAAAAGCAGCCTGAAAGAGGCGTGCCCGTGGAATCCGGAAATGAGGTATTGATCATGTCTCTTATGAAAAGGGATACGGTGATCAGCTATGAAGGGGTCCCGGGGACGCTTTACAAGATCTATTTCAAATCAGGGGATATGGTGGAACAGGGATCCCCGCTCTTGGGGATCTGTCCTCCTGATAAGCTCCAATATGTGCGGAAAGTTATCCAGAGGATCCATGCGGAGTGGGAGAAATAGGAGTCGCCGGTATTAAAAGTGTCCTGTTTGCCCTTCAGTTTCTGACCATAATTCCCCTGGCTCCTGGTTTGTCATTCAAAGATTCGGAGTTGAAGGCATCTCTTGCATTCTTTCCATCAGTCGGCTTGTTACTCGGTGGTTTGGTTGCGGGCTTTGACTGGGCAGCAAAAGATCTATGGCCTCCGTCTGTTGTGGGTGCGATGGATGTGGCCTGGCTGGCCTTTCTTACCAGGGGATTGCATCTGGATGGCCTGACTGACACGTCCGACGCCATAGGAAGCGGGGCAGGACCTGAAAAGGCCTTGAGTATCATGAAGGACAGCCACAGCGGTGCCCTGGGAATCCTGGTCCTTGTACTCGTATTGATACTTAAGGCATCGGCCCTTGCGGTTTTGTCCGGCAGGGGGGCCTGGGAGGCGGTATTGCTGTGCCCTTGCCTTTCCCGTTGGGCACTGAATGTCATGGCATCCTTTTCAATCTATGCCCGGCCCGAGGGAGGTCTTGGCGAGGCATTTGTGGGGCCTGGCACCAGGTGGACCCTGGCCCTGGCTGGTCCGACGGCCCTCGGGGCCGCATGGTTTATCTGGGGACTATGGGGCATCTGGCTCTTTGCCGGAGTAGTAGCCTGGAGTCTGCTGGCATCTTTATGGTTCAGGATGAGGCTTGGAGGCGTGACAGGAGATGTGCTGGGAGGACACTTAGAGGTATCCGAGACCTTGCTGTTTCTTGGTGCGGCAGCGGTTTGCAGAATTAATTTCTAATAGCCGTTCACGGCTTGAAATCGGAAATCGGGGCAAGTGGAACAAAAAGGTTCAGAATACCGTGGGCTATCAGATAATGCGATCATCTGAAACAGTACAAAGGCATAAAGCCCAAATTTCCAATTTCAAAATAGACTCAATGAAAAAACCCGCTCGAATTATACTCTTAAGACATGGAGAGGTAGAAAATGCAGGGAGCGTATTCTACAGTCAGCAAGACATACACCTTTCAGAGCGTGGCAGAAAGCAGAGCCTCGTCCTGGCGGATAGACTAAAAGACATCCCGCTCAGCATGATTTTCAGCAGCGATCTCAGCCGCTGTCTCTTTCTGGCAAAAGCAATTGCCGGAGAAAGGGGCCTTGCAGTGGAGGCCAGGTCAGAGTTAAGGGAAGCGGATTTTGGCCTCTGGTCCGGCCTTGGCTGGGATGCCGTGGAAGCAGGATATCCCGGTGCCATTTTAGAATACATGAAAAAACCGGAGTCTTACAGACCACCGCAGGGAGAGAATCTGGCAGAAGTCGCTTTACGCGTTTGGCGTGTCATAGGCGAGGTTCTCAAGGAATATAAAGAAAAAACCGTGGCAATAGTAAGTCATGGCGGTGTGAACAGGGTCTTGATTGCAAAAGCGATAGGCCTTTCGTTAAACAACATATTCTTCCTTGAGCAGGACTTCGCTTGCGTCAACGTCCTGGATTTTTACCAGGACGGTCCGGTGATCTTACGTTTACTGAACTGGTCAGCAGATAAGGGAATCACAAGACTTCTGGAATCTTCAGGCTGAGCCTTTCTTCTCAAGCGAGGCCTTATCCAGGTCTATGATATTACTATTGCCGGGGTAATCCATGATTACATAGCGAGTCACATTGCCGATCTTTTTAGTCAGCTTACCAAGTTTTTCAATCTCTTGGCATATTGACTGCAGGATTCGAAAATTTGGATCATCTTCATCAAGACGGTCCTTAAGCAACTCACCCCATCCCAGGATAGCCTGCATGGGCTGGCTAAGCTCATGGGCCGCCGATCCTGCCATTTCAAGAGCGCCTTTAAACCTTTCTTGCTTTAGAAGTATATCCTGGACCTTTTTGATTTCAGTGGTATCCAGGGCCAATACCGCGACCTGCACGATACTTCCCCGGAGGTTCTGAACAGGAATTGCAGTTACGAGGAACCAGTGATCTGTTTCCAGATTATGGTGCTCCACAGAGCAGGTTTTGCCGGAAGACAGTGCTGTCTTGGCCGGGCAGCGGGTACAGGGAAGACTGCCTCGGGGGATGATTTCAGTACAGTGCAGCCCCTGAGAGAAATCTTCTGCTTTATACAGGCTTTGGGCTATCGGATTCATCCAGGCCACGGTATAGTCAGAGTCAAGCAGGACCAGGGCAACTCCCATGCTCTCCAGGACCCTTTCCCATTTATTCCTTTCTTGAGTCAACCTCTGCTCCATGGCCGCCTTTTCCATGGCACTTTTTATATGCAGTTCCAACTCGTGAGTATCAACCGGCTTCTGAAGATAGGTATACGCCCCTTGTCGCAATGATTTGACAGCGTCTTCCACTGTTCCATATGCAGTCATGATGATAATTGGGATATGCGGATCTCTGAGATGGATTTCATTTACCAGATCAGAGCCCTTCAGACCTTCCATGCGCTGATCAGTGAGAACTAGTGAAAAGTTGCCCTGTTCAAAAACAGACAGGGCATCATGGGGATCTATACAGGTTACTACCTGGTAGCCCATAAGCTTTAACCGGATCTGCATTGTCTGCAGGATATCACGGTCGTCGTCTACTACTAATACCTGTGGAGGAACAGCATTATCCATTTTAAGATTTTAAGACTGATAGTTTATACTAGCGGAAGCCCTCTTGTTATTTTAAAGGTGAGTCAGCAAAATTCATGCCATTTGAGTCAGCAGTTAATGATGATTGTTGTTAAGATCTACTAAAAAATAAATATTCTTATGAACCCGTCCGTGGTCCACTGGCAACCGGTCACACAGGGTGCCCCTTCTTCCAACATGCTCTCGCCCCTTGTTTTCTGAGGCCTTCGCAGCATGGGAGACCCTCCCCCGTTCTCCTCCGCTGCGCTCCGGAGCCGGGGGTTTCCCATGCTGCAAAGACCAAGAAAACTACAGGGCTGACGCAAATCGTTTTCAGAAGGAGCACCCTGTGTGACCGGTTGCTGCAGAAGCGGTTTGCCTTTTGCAGGGTTTCGATCGCGGGCCAAATTGCACTGCCTCTCCGGTCCGCGATGAGTGAGCTTTGAAACCCGGAATCCAGTGAATAGTCGCAAAATCTAATCCGCCTCAATTATTGAGAAGTTACTGGTTCACTGTGGAAGTTGCCATCCGTGCCCTGCCGCAGAAGCGGTTTGCCTTTTGCAGGGTTTCGATCGCGGGCCAAATTGCACTGCCTCTCCGGTCCGCGATGAGTGAGCTTTGAAACCCGGAAAAAAGGTAACCGCTCCAAGGCAGGATATAACGGGTCCACCGGATATTTACATTAAGCTTTGTGAACAATAAAGGACGATGGGTAAATAGAATGCTTCCTTCATTATGTAGTGAAATCTATACACCTCTATTCCTTCAGGACCTTGAGACTTAAATCGCTTGCCGCGGCCGAGTGGGTAAGTTGTCCTACTGAGATTATGTCCACTCCTGTCTCGGCGATTTCCCGGACATTTTCAAGACGTATACCACCTGATGCCTCAAGGATTACCCCGGGTTTGAGCTTCCTTGCAAGGGATACGGCATCCTTGAGTGTTGCCGGGTCCATGTTGTCCAGAAGCACTGCGTCCGCCCCGGCCTTTATGGCCTCTTCGAGTTCTTTAATCCCTGAAACCTCTATTTCCAGTAAAAGTGTGTGCGGTGCTCCGGCCCTGGCCCGGATTATGCTCTCTTTTATTGAACCGCATGCCGTAATGTGGTTGTCTTTTATGAGAATGCCGTCTGACAGGCTGTAGCGATGGTTATGGCCTCCTCCTATCCTTACCGCATACTTCTGAAGCATTCTCATTCCCGGTGTAGTCTTCCTGGTGTCCACCAATTTACAGGGAAGGCCTGAGAGTTCCTGTACAAAACGCCTGGTGAGGGTGGCAATGCCGCACAGGCGTTGAAGGAAATTAAGTGCCACCCGTTCTGCCTGGAGAATAGCGGCAAGCTTCCCGCAAAGATCCATGACTACATCGCCCCTGGAGACCTCCGAGCCCTCTTCCCTTGTTTCTTTGAACCGTATGTCCGGGTCAATTTGTCTGAAGACCTCCTGGGCTACAAATGTACCTGCTATTACGGCAGCCTCCCTGGCAACGATAACGGCTGAACCGGAGACCTCAGGGGGTACTGTGACATCGGTGGTTATGTCACCGTGTTCAAGGTCTTCTGCCAGGGCTGCGTATACTTGCCGACTGTATAAAAAGCGGTGTGGCGGATATATGTCCGGTGCCACTGTCTATCTCCTGAGTATGCCTTCAAGGGTCTCTCTGTGAGAGATAATTTTTTTCAGTTTGGTCTGGAACCTGTTGACCTTGTCGCGTTCTTTCTGCACGATCTCTTGAGGTGCCCTGTAAAGAAAGTTTACATTCTTGAGCTTGGCCTCTGTCTTGGTAAGCTCCATGTAGAGCTTTTTCTCCTCCTTGTTGAGCTTTCGGAGTTCTTCCTCAATATCGACAAATCCCTCAAGAGGTATGAAGATCTCAATATCATCGAGTATGATCGTAGCTGCACCCTCGGGGCGTGCCTCCCCTTCTTTCAGAAAGCTCAGGGTCTCCACCCCGGCAAGAGTTTTTATGGCCTTTTCCTGGGAATCCAGAAAACGGTAAGCATTCTCAGAGTGCGGCAGGGCGATTACAGTGATCTTGGCCCCCGGGTGTATTCCAATTTCAGATCTTGCATTCCGGATGGAACTTACCACCCCCATTACTTGTTTGATTATGCCTTCTGCCCGGACATCGTTCCACGCCTCAACAGGCCCGGGGAAAGGTGAGACCATGATGTATCCCCTTTGCCCGGGGAGATGGTGCCAGAGTTCCTCTGTCACAAAGGGCATAAAGGGGTGGAGGAGCCTGAGGCTGTGATCAAGTACAGTGAGCGTCACCCATCTGGCCGCGTCATATCGATCAGGTTCAGCTCCGGAAAGCGCGGGCTTTGCAAGCTCAAGATACCAGTCGCAGTATTCATGCCAGAAAAACTGGTACAGCTCTTTTGCGGCAACATCAAAAGCGAATTCGTCCAGTGCCTTCCGCACAGCGCAGGTCACCTGGTTGAGGCGTGAAAGTATCCACCTTTCTGATGGATCGGAAAAAGAATCAGGTCCAGGAGCCTCGGTCATGGCATCTTCTCCGGTTTTCAGATTAAGAAGTACAAACCGGGCCGCGTTCCAGATCTTGTTGACAAAGTGGCGGTAGCCCTCGATCCTCTCTTCTGCCAGCTTTATGTCCCTGCCTTGGGCGGCAAAGGCCGCCAGGGTGAAGCGTACCGCATCGGTTCCGTACTTCTCCATGATGGTCAGAGGATCAATTACGTTCCCCTTTGACTTGCTCATCTTTTTCCCCTCGACGTCCCTGATAAGGGCATGCAGATATACGTGCTCAAACGGGACGTCCCCCATGAAGTGAAGGCCCATCATCATCATCCTGGCCACCCAGAAGAACAGGATGTCAAAGCTGGTTATAAGTACTGACGTGGGGTAAAAGACCTCAAGTTCAGGGGTCTTGTCAGGCCATCCGAGAGTAGAAAAGGGCCAGATGGCTGAGCTGAACCAGGTATCAAGTACATCGCTCTCCTGCTCGAGGTCCGTGTTCCCGCATTTGGGGCATGCTTCAGGCTCCTCTCTTGCCACGATAACTTCACTGCAGGCAGTGCAGGTCCAGGCCGGGATGCGGTGCCCCCACCAGATCTGGCGGGATATGCACCAGTCCCGTATAGTGGTCATCCACTCATCATATGTCCTTTCCCAGGAGGCCGGGACCAGGATAGTCCGCTTATCCTTCACTGCCTTGAGGGCAGGTCCTGCGAGGGGCGCGACCTTTACAAACCATTGTCTTGAAAGTCTGGGCTCCACCACTGTCTTGCAGCGATAACATACGCCCACTGCCAGGTCGTAGGCCTCTTCCTTTTCCAGCAGGCCCTGCTTATTCAGGTCGGCAATGACCTGCTTTCTGGCCTGATAGCGGTCGAGACCGGCATATTGGCCGGCAGCTTCGGTGAGTATTGCGCTTTCATCAAAGATATTGATGGATTGGAGCCCGTGCCTTTTTGCTATTTCAAAGTCGTTAAGGTCGTGGGCAGGGGTGACTTTTACCGCACCTGTACCGAACCTGGGCTCTACCGCCGTATCCGCAATCACCGGTATGCGTCTGTTTAACAGCGGGAGCACAAGATCCTTGCCGACAAGGTCCTTGTAACGGGAATCTTCAGGATGGACGGCCACTGCCGTATCTCCCAGCATGGTTTCCGGCCTTGTGGTGGCAACGGTTATGAATTTGATGATTTTTTCTGTCTTCTCAGCAAGCGGATAGCGTATATACCACAGGTGTCCTTTTGTCTGTTCGTGTTCCACCTCAATGTCGGCAAGGGCGGTGTGACACCTCGGACACCAGTTGATTATATAATTCCCTTTGTATATCAGGCCTTCTTCATACAGACGCACAAAGACCTCTCTTACAGCCCTTGAAAGGCCTTCATCCATTGTGAACCTTTCCCTTGACCAGTCACATGAACAGCCAAGGCCCTTCAGTTGCTCGATGATTTTGCCGCCGCTTGAGGCCTTCCATTCCCAGATCTTCTCTATGAACTTCTTTCGTCCGAGGTCGTGGCGGGACAGGCCATTTGCATCCAGGCTGCGCTCCACCACAATCTGTGTGGCAATACCGGCATGATCTGTTCCAGGGACCCAAAGGGTGTTATATCCATCCATCCTCTTGTACCGGACAAGGATATCCTGAAGAGTATTGTTAAGGGCGTGGCCGATATGCAGTACACCCGTGACATTGGGAGGCGGTATCACCATGGAGAAGTAGGGACGCTCAGGGTCAAACATGGCCTCGAACAGGCCTTCCTGTGCCCACTCCTCGTACCAATGCCGTTCCACGTCACGGAAGTCATAGGCCTTGGGGAGGGCTTTATTGCTTGCCTCATCAGGCATCAGTATTTACTCCTTTCTTATAAATCGCTGGTCAGAATAGCTTTGTTTCATGCAATCATCAATCAGCAGAAGTCTTTCGCGCCATATCCCGGCTTTGCCGGTCAGATATACCTTCCTGCTTTGCTCATCAACAAAAACCAAGTCCATTTTAAGCGCCGTTTCTGCCAGCGGGTCTTTCAGGTATTCGGCCCATTCGACGATTATCACGTTCTTTCCGTCAAAATATTCTTCAAGCCCTATCTCAGTGATATCTGCATGGGGAGGACCAAGCCGGTATAGATCCACATGAATTAAGGGCAAGCGACCGCCCAGATGTTCGTGGATTATGGTAAAAGAAGGGCTTGTCACCTCCTTTTCCTCTATTCCGAGGCCAGAGGCTATTGCCTTGGTCAGACTTGTTTTTCCTGCTCCAAGGTCCCCTGACAAAAGCAGGAGGTTACCGGGTCCGAGCACGGTTGACACACAATTCCCCAGGACATTAGTGGCCTCTATACCCTTCAGTATATATCGTAGCCTCACAGTATGAGTCTCCGCCTGATGAGCACAATGGCAATCCAGGCACAGGCAATGGACAGAACCGTTATGACCAATGCGTGAACAGGCCAATCAGGTCCGATCCTGCCGTAACAGAGCATGCGTGAAAGATTGACTGCATGAGTCAGGGGCAAGGCCAGTGAAACTTTCTGTATGGCCGGGTTCATGGCGCTTATGGAAAAAAAGATGCCTGAGAACAGGAAAAGCGGCGTAATAAAAAGTGAAGTGAAATAATTGAAGAATTCGTAGTCACTTGCCAGGGCGGTCATTATGAGCCCCAGGGATGCAAACAGGATCCCTTCCAGAAAGAGCATGGGGATAAGGGCCAATACCCACGGAGAGGGAATCAGGCCAAAAAGCGGGAGGGTTGCAAGCATTATGAGCCCTGAAATTATGCCCTTGGTTGCCGCCCAGACAATCTCTCCCAGCGCAAGCTCCTCAACGCTCACAGGAGTCGCGAGGATGGCCTCGTAAGTCCGCAGGGTAGTAAGTCTGGTGTAAGAGCCATACATGGTTTCAAAGGAACCGCTGTACATAACTGCTGAAGCCACCAGGCCGGGGGCTATGAACTGGAGGTATGTAACTCCCTCTATCTGCGGTATTTGCCTCCCAAGGCCGAAACCCATTGCCAGCAGAAAAAGGAATGGCTGGCCCAGGTTTCCTATCAAGCTGGCCTGCACGTGCTTTCGCCATACCCTGGCATTTCTCAGCCATACTTTATAAAAAAGCAGCCGCATAAAGAATTATTCACTCCCTTCCCTGCAGCCGGCAGCCTTTCTCGGGTTTCAAGGCATAATCCGGTGCAAATGCCGCTTTGTTGCGATCTGCCCGCTGCCCAAAACCCTGCAAAGGCTTGCCGGCTGCAGGGAAGTACAAACGTTACGCCACATCATTTTTCTCTCAGAGACCTCCCTGTCAGCTTTAAAAACAGATCTTCCAGATTTGCCGGTCTTTTGCTGACATGACAGAAGGAAATGGCCATGGTCTCAAGCTCGGCACATGGTTCATGGACGTATATGAAGAGCCTGTCTGCTACCTTCTCTGTATCCACCTTGCAGGAGCGGAGAGTTTTCTCCAGGGTGTCAAGCCTTTCCGGGCTGTCAGCCACCTCAAACACTTCAAATCCTATCATATCAGCCACCATTTCTCCAGGATCCCCCTGCGCAACTATTTTCCCTTCATCAAGTATCAATACCCTGTTGGCCAGGCGGGACACCTCCTCCATATAGTGGCTCGTAAGGAGCATGGTAGTACCCTGGGATCTCAGGTCTTCAAGACGCTCCCACATCAAGTGTCTGGCCTGGGGATCAAGACCTATGGTGGGCTCGTCAAGGATCAGCAGTTCCGGCGCATTTATCAGGGCCCTTGACAGGAGAAGACGCCTTCGCTGACCACCTGAAAGATGTTGAATGATCTCATCACTTCGATCTTTCAAGGCAAAAAAACCGAGGAGATCGTCTGCCCGCTTCCTGGCTATGGAATGGTCTATTCCAAAATACGCGGCATAGACGAGAAGGTTTTCAAATACAGTCAGATCAGGATCCAGGTTGTCTGCCTGTGGTACCACGCCCATCCTCGATTTTACGTGTTTCAGCCGTTTGGGGATAGATTCACCAAAGATACTGATTTCACCTGAAGTGGGCCGGACAATGCCCAGGAGCATATATATGGTGGTAGTCTTTCCGGCCCCATTAGGGCCGAGCAGCCCCAGACACTCTCCGGGGTATATACTGAGGTCGAGATCACTGACTGCGATCCTGTCTCCGAATCGCTTTGTGAGATTCCGGATCTCTACAAGGGGTATTTCGGCGTTGCCTGTTTTTATCCCCTTCGCTTTTTCTTGCGCTGTTAATTTCATAAGCAATTATCCCAGGTTATTGTAATCATTCACTCCCCTGCTGCCAAGGAGTGTGAACGGCTACGGCACAACTATGGCGAACTTAGTTCGTTTCGTTCATAATTGGAACAATGGAATGTTGGAGTACTGGACGACTGACTGCAGACGCAGTTTTTTTGGAATTCGAGGAAAAGACGGGTAACAGGAGTTCAAAAAGCGCGTGGACAGAGCATCGATCATGGCGATAGCGGATCAAACTCTGCCGGTTAGATTTTTTTGAAAAGAATGAGATTTTTGCCCTGGCGGAAAAAGAAAAGAGAGAATCGGACGTTAATAAAAAAGAACGAAGGACGGGCTTTGTCCTCCAAACCCAAACCCGAAGCAATTACTCACTGGCAAAAGGAACAATTTTTAAGGGAGTTTAATGACCGTGAAGAAGTCTTCTTTTTAGAACTGGCTCAAAGAAGTATTTCAAAAGGTTATCCCGTATGTCGTGACTTATATTTCTTTTGCTATTTTAGTACTCTCAGATTCAGGTTCATGACTCAAATTGGTCATGATGCACGTTTCAGTTATGTCTATGCCTGGGGATTAAAGGACCTGAATGATCAAATCTCTTTTTATGAGAAAAAACTGGATAAATGGAAAAAAGAAGGACATGATGAATAGACAGGGCTGAGTCTTATAGAACTTATCAGGTGGGAACACTGCAAATCTCTGCAGGCTGCAGGTAGTGCGAAAGGTCAGAGTCAAATGCCAGATCATTTATCAAAATCGGATGGGTTACGTTCCGGCCGTGAGGCCCTGCAAACCCTATGGGAGCGGGGTCTCATGGGACGGGAGCTTCTTGTAGAGCACGCCAGGATTATGGATGTCTTTTTATCAGAGGCATTTTCTGCCTGTCCTGAAGCCGAAGAAAAAATGGCCTTGATAGCCTTGGGAGGATACGGAAGAGCAGAACTCTTTCCATTTTCTGATATTGATGTGATGTTGCTTTATGAACCAGAAGTAGAAGATCGGGTGCCCGCTGTTGCTGAATCCGTGTTTTATCCCCTGTGGGATGCCGGGTTAGAGGTGGGCCACAGTGTGAGGACTGTTGAGGCCTGTTTGGCTGATGCCCAGAAAGACTTTTTCTTTCAGGTAACACTATTAGATGCAAGGTTTATCCGCGGAGACCATTTACTCTTTATCCGGCTGGAGCGCGAATTCATTCAGAGATTTTTGAAGGACAGGAAAAAAACCTTTGTGGAGGACATGATCGCCCACAGAAAGGAAAGGCATAGGCGCTTTGGAGCCAATGCCTATCTCCTTGAGCCCAACATTAAAGAAAGCAGGGGAGGCCTGAGGGACATTAATGCAATTTTATGGACTTCTAAGGTTCTTTTTGGACTGGAAGGTACCAGATCCATTGAAGAGGCAGGGCTCATTACCCGGAAGGAAAGGATTGCGCTGGAAGATTCATGGGATTCTCTGCTACGGATAAGAAACAGGCTCCACTATATCAGCTCTCGCAAAAACGACAGACTTTTTTTCGAATATCAGGAAGATGTTTCCGGTTTCCTTGGGTATAAGGACAGTAACAATATGCTTGGTGTGGAACATTTCATGAGGGAAGTTCATGGCAACCTGCAGACCATAGCTGCCATATCGGACCTGTTTTTTGAAAATGTTAAGGAGATCTCGAAACTTTCCACATGCGGCAAAGAAAACGAGATTCTCGAGCCCGGCATAGAGGTCATTGATTGCCGCATAAAACTCACAGAACCATCACTACTCGAAGAACGTCCCCATCTTTTGATGCGGCTCTTTGCCCATGCGGCCAGGACCGGACTGCCTGTACATTATAGCACAAGGCGGCTTGTAAGCGCCAACTTGGACCTTGTAGACGAGAAGCTGAGAACCTCAAAACACATGGCCAAGGCATTTATGCAGGCGCTTCAGGATGCAAAAAGGCCTTTGGAGGTCATGGAGGCTATGCTGGATACAGGCCTTCTTGCCGCCTACATCCCGGAGTTTTCTTTGATAAAATCCCTGGTCCAACACGATGTTTATCACATTCATACAGTGGATAGGCACTTACTCCAGACTGTTGCCGAACTTCATGATCTGGAGAAGGAAGAGCGCCGGATTTTTATGGCCCTGAAATCACCCCACATACTCTATCTATCCGCCCTGCTACACGATATAGGAAAGGGTCGCGGTGGACACCACGCTGAACGGGGGGCCGGAATGATCCATGATATAGGGAAGAGGATGGGACTTTCCATAGAAGAACGTGACTGTCTTACCTTTCTTGTGCAGAACCATCTATATTTGGTGCATATTGCCACGAGACGGGACCTGGAAGATGAAAGCCTCATAATGAAATGCGCCGGGGAGATACAAGACCTTGAACGGTTAAATATGCTCTATCTCCTCTCCATAGCGGACTCGAGGGCAACCGGACCAAACGTCTGGAATGATTGGAAAGCTGCGCTGGTGCATGAACTATACTTGAAAATTACCCTCTTCCTGGAAGGATCAGAGATCTATGATTACCACAGGACCCTGGATTTAGAGTGGATGAAGCAACAGATAGCCTCCAGGCTCGGAGAAAATGCGCAGGAGCGTCTTTCCATAATGCCTGATGAGTATATACTGGGCTTTACTCCTGAGGCCATTGAAAGGCATTTTCAGCTCAAGGTTCAGTTGTCGGATCGGCCTTCTCTGATATTTCCTGAGGACAGGACAACTTACTGGTCCCTGCTTGTGATGGCCAGGGACCGAACGGGCCTCCTTGCCAGGATATTCGGAATTCTGGCCCTTCACGATCTCAACGTGCTTGCTGCTCAGATTTTTACCTTACGGGATGGGACGGCAATAGATGTAGTGAATGTGAAATCTTCGGTAAACAAAGGTTATGACGAACAGGACTGGGAAGCCCTCAAGACAAATCTGGAGCTGGCGCTGGACGACCGGCTGGGACTGACCCATCGACTGGCAGGAAAGTACAGGCCTGCAAGATCGGGCGACTGGCAGAAATACCGAAAACGCTCGGCACGAGTCGTCCTGGACAATGAGGCATCGGACTTCTATACAATCGTGGAGGTCTATGCCGAGGACAGAATCGGACTTCTCTATGATGTTACGCGTACACTGGCGGATTTCGGCCTGAATATTTCCAGAGCCAAGATAGGTACAAAGGTTGACCAGGTAGTGGATGTCTTTTACGTGCAGGACAAAATGGGGCATAAAATCCGCACCCCTGACCTGCAGGAAGAAATCCGAAATGCCCTGTTGCATGCAGTAAATTGCGGGGTGTCTCAGAATTCTGAGGTTCAGGGTTCAAAGGTTCAGGGGTTCTGAGGTTCAGGGTTCAAAGGTTAAATTTATAAAGATGAACATCGAACATCGAACGTCCAACATCGAACGAAAAACGAATATCCAATACCGACGCGCAGCGCAGGCGCCTTGCGCTGCGTGACGTTCAATGGCTATTTCTGTTTCTTCATCTTTTCCCATTCAATATTCGATGTTGGACGTTCGATGTTCGATGTTCATTAGTCCATCCGGTGCAAAAATAACTTAGCGCTTATGACCGTGAACTCAGAACCTTTGAACCTCTGAATCCTGAACGGTTACAAAATTTTTAAGTAATTATATATACATGTCCGATAAGTTAAATTAGATAAAAATGTTGTAAGAAACAATAGGCATTCCAGGAGGGAAGTCATGTTTAACAGATGGTCCATTTTATTGTTTTTACTGGCAATTATGGCCTGCCTCGCTAGTTGCGGCCAAAAAATTAAAGATTCTGTTGCACCCCTCAATACCTCTGTTCAATATCCAACAGTTCGGCAAAACAAATCGTTATATTGCCTTTGGCGGATTATACCATGGGAGTGCAGCCAGACGATTCTCTCCGCCGGCAGGTCAAGATTTACGAGTCCCTGATGTACCGACTGGCCGAGAAGGGATTTTATGTCCCGGTTGAAGAAGATGTTATGCAATATCTGGTTGATCTTGGAGTCATCCGGATAATTGGACAACCTTCCATTCCCTCCACTAGTTCATACGGATTAATTACGGAAGAACTGGGTACCGGATGGTCAGATGCCATGCAGGAAGAGATCCAGAAGCTGGTTATAAGAAATGAGCAGATGAAAAAGTCCAAACAGGGCTTTGAGCTTACAAAGGCTGGTCTTGACCTCAGAACCATAAAAGAAATAGGGCGTTATTTCAGGGCTGATTACATCCTGAGGGGCCGCATTGTTGAATATGAAGTAAGAGATGATAATACTCTCAATCCACTTCAGTGCGGGATCCTGCCCTTTATATTTGATACGAGTTCAGCCCTATTATTCGGCTTTGCGGAATCCGAACGGTATGATCTTTGGCAGGATTTAAGTTTCGGCGCCGGTTTGGGAGCCCTGTTTGGCAGCCATGCGGGAACACCTTACACAACTCCAGACAAAAAGACTACCATATCAGGTGGATCTCACCCACGTTTTGCTACAGAGTCTGTCAGCATTCATGGCGGACATGAAGATCATGCCGCATATAATGCTGCTGCATGGGGTGCGGCCGGAGCGTCAGCCGCATATCTGGCGTCTAAGGGAGGCCAGGTTAAACAGGCAGTAGTTCAAATAAGTCTTGCCCTGCAGGATGTAAGTGATGGCCGGATTGTCTGGGCAAACCGGGTGGAAAAACAGGTTGAGCCAGTAAGCATGTGGGCAGATCCGGCGGTAAGGATCCAAATCGACAGAGCGGTTGAAGAAGCTGCGGGGGCATTAATCGCTAATCTCGCAAGCGTCCTGTCCAATGGTCCGGTGGAAGAATATGCCGCCATCTCCAATGCGCAGTCAACACCTGTTCCTCAGGAAAATGAAGAATAAGGAATCAAGAGGTCAATGACTCTATTATTAAGGATCAACAGGTACAGGAAGGTCCAGCTAAATGAGGTTGTAAAAAAGCTTATGGTTTGGCAGGATCAGCCTGCCGTATAGAGGAGTTCGGTATGAAGACAGCTAAATTTATAATCTCTATCTTTTGCCTTGTGACTATAGAGCGTGTCCCGTAAATCATATCAGCCGAAGATTTCGATTCGGCCAAATTTTGGCCTTATGCCCCTCTGGACTTTCTGGAAATGCTGATTATTGAGATTCATTGTCATAAGAGCCTTATTCCACCCC
>PQXD01000017.1 GCA_003194485.1 Deltaproteobacteria bacterium | reverse complement strand
GGCTCTTTACCACAGCAGCTTGAGGCGGTTTGAAGCCTGCTCCTGCAAGCCGGCTTCGAGGGGCCAAACCCTCATCTTCTGTGCAGTTGCGCACATCTCAACTATATCGAGTGTGCTCGTGGCGCACAATCATCGCAGTAGCGAGCAAAGCGGTGACCTCGTTGCTCCAACTCCTTGTCAAGATCATCCAGCAGGATGTTGCTGAGTAAGGGTGAAAGCGGACCGCCTTGCGGAACACCCTTATGGGTGTCCTGCCTGCGGCCGTTGATAACCGCCCCTGCTCTCAGGTACTTGCCGATCAGCTGCAGAACACGCTTATCCCGCACCTTTCTGCTGATCCGGGACATCAAGACGTCATGGACCACTGTGTCGAAAAATTTCGACAAATCGCAGTCAACAGCTACACGATAACCCTTACGGATATAATCGCGCACCTGATAGACGGCATCATGGGCCGAACGCCCCGGCCGGAATCCGAAGCTGGATTCCGAGAAATGCGGATCAAAGACCGGCAGGAGTACCTGGGAAATGGCCTGTTGGATCAGCCGGTCCAAGGGAATGCCCAGCGGACGGGTACCGCCCGTTGGTTTTGGTATTTCCAATCGTTTCACCGGCAAGGGTTGGTAAGTGCCTGCCAGAAGTAAAGAACGGATTGCGTCCCAATGCTCACGGGCATAGGCCATAAAGTCCTCGACCGGCATATTATCAATACCAGGGGCTCCCTTATTGGCCTTTACCCGCTTCCATGCCTTAAGCATATTTTCACGGGAGAGAATCCGCTCCAGCAGGTTTTCATCTGGGCCAGGTCTGCCGGTAACGCGCCGGCCACACACTCCCCCGGTCGGGTTCCTTGTGGCGGCCGAGCTTACCGGGCCTTTTCCCTTCTCTGGGTTCGGTCCTTCGTTGAACTATTATGACATCTGCTGACTCCTGTCCGGTCATCCTTCATGTTGCCATGCAGGACGCTGTCCAGCGTTAGCTGAACCGCCTGTCGGACAGGTCTCCCCGGATAAGAACGTGATCTTTTGCTACACAACCGCAGCATTTACCCTATCTCCTTAAACCCAGGACTTCGTCATGTTGTGCTGACTTATCCGGAAACTGGGCCTTGTATGCCGTTTCTGTTCGCCTGCCTGTGCGGTGCACGCAGACAGGTCGGCTCACAGCGTTGCGCTCCGGCTTCCTCCACCTGCCTGTCGGCAGACAGGGACCACCACCTCACGGTGACGCCCTTGCCTTCGGCTGGTACTTTCGCTATCCTCAAAAATCAGGTAGCAAGGTTCATGTACAGGGGACTTTCACCCCATAAGTTCACGCCCATGCCGGGCGTACCACAAGCGGGTGCAGCAGACGATCCCGTCGGCAAACAAGTTTGCCTCCGGTCTCGCTCCTGATCCGCCGCGATTATGTGAAAAACAAAATTTGAAGACCAAATGGTATTTGGCTATAATGCCTATGCCTTGATAATTGGAGGAATCCATTATGACAAAAATCTCTGTGGAAATCGAGGACTCTAAGGCTGCACTCCTTACGGAAAAAGCGAAGAAGTTTGGTCTATTGCCAGATCAGTTTGTTACAGCATCTATTGAGGATCTTATTGCCCAGCCAGAGCCAGACTTTGAAGAAGCAATGCATCGAGTATTGTCTAAGAATAAAGAGCTTTATCAGCGGCTTGCATAATGCGCTATCTTTCTCTCCTTGAAGTTCTTGAGCTTCATAAAGCGATAATTGCTTCTTCAGGTGTCAACGTTAAACGGAAATGCGGAATTATTTGTGAGCGGCGACAAAGAGTTGCTCGAACTGAAAAAAATCCAATCTATGCAAATCTTGTCTCCAAGAAAGTTTTGGGAGACGCTCAAAACCTAAACACCGGATGAACACTGATTGAAAAAGCCGGCGCTTTTTCGCTGGGTTACCCGCGAAAGAGTGAGTCAAGCTAGTCCGTTACCAATTTTCCCGTCCGTTCTACTTGACATTTGGTTATACTTTATTAAAGTATTTAGTATAACCTATTCACAATGGAGAAGAAGTATGGGCGCAACTTCAAAAGTATCTGTAAAAAAGAAAGTCTTCCCTAAAGGGCAGATTGTCATTCCTGTTGCTTTAAGAAAAAAATACCATATTGAGATTGGAGATCATGTTGATGTAATTCCCAAAGTCGACGGCATCCTATTAAAACCTATGCTCCCCAAAAAAGGAAAAAAATCTTTGACCGACTCCTTATTTGGAATATTTGGTAAATACGCAAAAGGGAAGCCAAAGCTTGAAAAAGCTGATATCAGTGAGGCAACAGAAGCAGGATTTATCGAGGGCTGGGAAAAATGACGGCGCTATTGGATACTAATATTTTGATTCGCTTTCTAACATCGGACAAAACCAAAAAGTTTCGAGGGGTATATTCCTTGTTTAAATCACTGGAACGGGGAGATTTGCGGGTTGAATTGAAATTGATTGTTTTGTTCCAGGTAATATTTGTTCTGGGAAGTTTTTACTCTGTTCCCAGAGAAGATATAGCAACCGGGATGCTGGGCATCCTGGAATATAGAGGGATTATTATTAAGGAGAAAAAAATTGTTAGCCGTATGATAAAACTCTGGCATGACAGCAAATTGGACATTGTAGATTGTTATCTGGTTGCCTGTTTAGAAGGAGATAGACAAAATATCCTTTATAGCTATGATCACGACTTTGATAAGTTCAAAATCAATCGCAAGGAGCCTTAGCCTTTAGTTGATCAGACCCATCGTAAGAAATGCAGGATATTGCTTCCCTCTATCCCCTGATCCCTGAGACCGACACTGTTAATAAGACCCATTTGGAAGAAATCGGACTTACTGTGGAGTCTCTGACCGTTCAATATAAAGAAGAACGATTTCATAAAGGACCCGGTTTCTATGAAGAAACCAGAGAATCCTTTCTCAACAGGATAAGGCGTTCTCTGGACCTTATAAGATTTTGCTGAGGGCTCGGGTGACAGACTGATTTTGCCTTGACATCACAAAGTTGATTCTTGTAATAATAATCATGGTGCCCTTATGGGCTTAATAGGGAATCCCGTGAAAGTCGGGAGCGGGCCCGCCGCTGTGACCGGGACGAACGCTGCAAAATGTCACTGACCTCAAAGAAGGTTGGGAAGGCGCGGCAAGTAGGATAAACCGGGAGCCAGAAGACCTGCCAGAATAACAACCGGCACAATACTTCGTGGACGGGAGTGTGCCGAAAGATCTTGCGGATAAAAAAGGGAAATCCCCGGATCGATTCAATTCGGTCCGGGGATTTTTTATTAGCGAAGAAAGGAGGTGAAGGCCGGTAGTATTCTGAATGATTTAGCCGGTTTCGTTCTAAGGGAAGGGAGTGCAAACCTCTCGCCGCCCCGCGACTGTGATCGGGACGAAAGCCGCAAGCATGCCACTGTGCCGCCGGAAGCGGCATGGGAAGGCACGGCAAGTAGGATGAACGTAAGCCAGGAGACCTGGACGAAACCAGAATCTTTAACAACATTTCTCGAGGGGGAAAGGGATTTTTTTATGAAACGAATTATTCTGATTATGATTATATATTTCTGCGGTGCACTATTGGTCCTGTCATCGGCAAACAGGTCATTGGCCCAAAATAGAAAAGAAGAGATACATGAATTGGAAGAGGTGGTGGTAACCGCAAGCAGGGTAAAGGAAAAGAAAAGGGAGATCACCTCCAATTTGACTGTTATCGATGAAGAAGAAATCAAAAGGTCTTCAGCCAGGGATCTCGGGGATTTGTTGGCCGAAAAAAATATTGGGCATATTCAAAAATATCCGGGCACTTTGACTCCTATCGGTATCCGGGGCTTCAGGACCGAATCTCACGGTAATGATCTTGAGGGCTATGTCCTGATTCTTCTGAATGGAAGGAGGGCCGGTACCGGTAATGCGGCCAAGATCACGACCAAAAACATAGAGAGGATGGAAATAGTAAGGGGTCCTGCCTCTGTTCAATACGGCTCGGCCGCAATGGGCGGAGTCGTAAACGTGATTACCAGACAGGGAAAGGATAAACCAACTGCGTTTGTTGAGGGTTATTTGGGGAGTTTCGAACATGAGGAAGGGAGTGTCGGATTTTCGGGACAGGTAAAGGGATTCGATTTTTCCGGCAGTTACACCACAGGATCGATGGACGACTATGATACTGCGGATGGGAAAAGATATCATAATACCGGATATGATGAAAAAGAAGACTGCAGCCTGAATCTTGGTTTTGAGTTTTTGCCCGGAAATCGTATCGGTGTCATCTGTAATTATTTTGATGGAGATCAGGTGGGCAATCCGGGTTATCTCAGCCAGAACGATCTTGATGACTATAAAGATACAAGCAATAAGTCCATTGACTTTATTTATGACGGCGGAACTACAGATGGTCTATTCTCCTGGATGGCAAGATATTTTCGCGGTGAGGATGAGGACAGATGGTCTGATCCGACCGGGAGCAACCCGGACGGCTGGGACGATGGCGTTCCATCCGAGCAGAAAACCGACCAGGAAGGGGCACAGGCACAGGTGTCTTTAAACCTGGAAAATATACTTGTTACCGCGGGTTTTGACTGGGTGAATTATGAAGTGAAAACCACCTGGGACCCAAAGAAGTCTGAATATGATAATCCCGCCGGTTTTCTCCTGGCCAAAGCCAGGCTTTTGGACAATAGATTGATACTTGCCGGTGGCTTGAGATATGACGAATATGATGTGGAAGTGAAAAAAGGCCAAGGGGGGCATGAGGACGATGATCACGTTTCTCCTCGAGCCGGCGTGGCCTATCTTCTTACAGACTTTCTAAAACTCAGGGCCAACTATGGAGAGGCGTTCAAGATGCCTTCCGCCAAGCAGTTGGCAGGAAATTTTCCAGGCTGGTCCGGCAATTTCGTGGGTAACCCCGATTTGGACCCTGAGAAAAGCGAAACCTACGAAGGGGGGCTGGACTTCTCTTATGCCTCTTTCAATTCTTCCCTCACCTATTTTTATACTGATTTTGAGGATAAGATCCAGACTGTTTCCACATCGGGTGGTGACACCACGTGGGAAAACGTTGGAGAAGCTGAAATAGAGGGTGTGGAAGCAGACATCTTCTGTGACGTGGGTGCCCTTTTGGGCTGGGAATTTGAGTTCAAACCTTACGCCAACCTTGTATATCTCACCAAATACGAAGATGAGGAAACACACAAAGACCTCAAGTATACCTCTGATATTAATCTGTCTTATGGTATTACATTCTCCGATTTTGATGGTCTTTCTGCCAATCTAAACTTTACCTATACCGGAGAACAAAAGATCACTGATTATGAAGGCGGGTCCTATGGAGTAATAGAGAAAGGCGGTTTTACGGTTGCTGATCTTACGATCAGCAAAAGGATTCTCGATTTTGGAAACTACGGTGGGTTGACTCTAAGAGGTGCGATTCAAAACCTCCTGGATAAGGAATACGAATATGTGCAAGGGTACCCTATGCCTGGAAGAAGTTTTTTCCTTGGCCTCAGATATAATTACTAGACAATTATTGTTATGGAGCTCAAAAGCCTGTTTCTCGGCCTTGTCTTTACTATAGGCGTATTTGCCATAAAGAGTGGGATAGGTCTGCACTATTTCCTGATCCAGAGAAGAAAGCTGATGTCAAAGCTCATCTTCCTTTCTCTGTACTGCCTTGTTTATCTCATTATCTTTGTGCTTTCCTCTTACATCCTGCAAAGGATCAATATCATCCATTACTTCGAAATAGTACAAGGCCTTTTGAAATCAGGAATATTCATCCACGTCCTGATGGCGGGCGGGCTTATCATCTGGGGAGTTGTTCTGCTGAAAAGAGAAAGCGGGCCCGGGAACAGGAGTTTTGCCTGGCTGGCCCTAACCATCCCCTGCCCTGTCTGTGTCACGGCCATCTTTTTCAGCGCGGCCTTTCTCCTTTCCTGCTTCCCTGATTCCGGTTATCCGGCCGCGTTGGGGGCCTATATTCTATTTATGGCTATTGTCATTACGACGTCAATCAGCATGACATTATGGAGTATCAGGTCGAATCTTGCATCTGAATCAAATCTGGGGGCGGCTATGTTGATCATTGCCGTCTACTTCTTCCTGTCCATAATCATCATGCCCCAGTTCAGTGATCTGAGCAAGATTTACAGACTGGCTGCCTACCATGGTGAAGCAGAGTCTACTGACATCAGGGACATTCTGTTGCTCTATTCAGTAATGGCCACTCTTTTTTCAACCGGCTTTTGGGCCATGAGAAGAAAGATAAGGAGGAGACGGGGTTGGACATAGGCGCGTTGTTGAAATCTCTTATCTATCTTATTGCCTCCTCTCTTCTCTACCCGGTGCTGTTCTTGCTGGTCGCCTTAGTTGTGTACATAGTGATCTCTTCAGGGTCTTTTTTTGCTGAATGGCTGGAACGGCTCAGGATAGTCAAATACTCTCCTGAAAGACTCCCCCGGCTGATAAGAGAGGGAAACGATCAGAATTTCTTTCCGCACCGGGTCAATTCCTATTTGGAAGACCTGCGGCTTTTGCTGAACAAAGTATCTCCACCGGACGAAGTGGAGATAGAAAATATCCTTCAGGAAACGAGTCTAAAAACCTGGGAATCCCTTGACCGTATCAAGATGATTATCCGGATCGGTCCCAGCCTGGGGTTAATAGGCACCCTCATCCCCATGGGAACAGGCCTTGCGGCCCTTGGGCAGGGTGACATGACCAAATTGTCTTCGGACCTGGTAATCGCTTTTACCACCACCGTGGTTGGTCTTGCCGTGGGGATTGTGGCCTATTTTTTTTACACGATAAAGAGAAGGTGGGTGGAGGAAGATATAAAAAATATTGAGCTGGCAACCGAGATACTGGCCAGCGAGATCTCAGAGGAAAGGCACAGATGAGATACTTCAAGAAGAGGAGAGGAGACCCTTCAGGTGATATAGGTGAGAACGATCCCATGGCAGGGGTGGCCAACCTCTTTGACATCGGGCTTGTCTTTATCGTGGGACTGATTGTTGCTCTCTTTGCTGCCCATTACCTCCAGGACCTCTTCAGTGAAAAATCTGAAATCACAATTGTGAAGAAAGCCGAGAATGGACAGATGGAGATTATCACCAAGAAGGGGAAAAAGATAAAGAGGCTCAAGGTCACGAAAGAGAGGGTCAGAGGCAGGGGCGAGAGACTGGGGATTGCCTACAGGCTGGAAGACGGGACCATGGTCTATGTGCCGGAGTAACAAGGCGAATATATTGAGGGGAGGGAAGTCTGAATGAAAAGAATCATCTTTTCCCGATTTTTTGCCTTATTGTTCTTAATTCTATTCGCCATCTTCTGGAGTCCTGCCACGACTTTTTCCTATCCGGTAACATTTACGGATTCTGATGGGAATAAAATCACCATCGAAAAGAGGCCCTCGAGGGTCGTCTCCCTGGTGCCAGCCATTACCGAAATTATATTTAAGCTCGGGGCGGGCGATGCGGTCAGGGCCGTTACCTGCCACGATACGTATCCTTCAGAAGCGGCGACAAAGGAGATAGTCGGTGGCTTTTTCTCGCCTTCCTTAAGGGCTATAGAGAAGATAGAGCCTGATGTTATTTTTGTGTCCAGGCTTCACAAAGGAATAAGAGAAAAATTCGGCCACGGAAGATTCAGGTTGATTAACCTTGAAGCGAATTCCATTTCAGATATCTACAGAAACATCAATTTGTTGGGCAGGATTTTCAACAGGGAGAAGGATTCTGCAAGGATCATCGACAGGATAAAGAATGAACTCCGAATTATTGACAGGAAGGTGGCCGGGATACCTCAATCCGAAAGGAAAAGGGTTATACGGCTCATGGGCCGTGATCAGGTGATGACTCCAGGGGATGATTCCTTTCAGAACGAATATATCAGGCTCGCCGGTGGTATTCCCCCAAGGCTCGGTAAAGATGGGAATATTGCAGCCGTTACCAAAGAAGAGTGGATGCGCTTCAACCCTCAAGTTATTTACGGATGCGACGGGGATAGAGAAACGGCTGAAAAGCTCTTTGACCGTCCAGGATGGAAGGATGTCGAAGCGGTAAGAAATGATAAGATATTTTTCTTTCCGTGTGACCTTACGTGCCGTGCCTCGATACGTGCCGGTTATTTCGTTTCCTGGCTCTCTGCCAAAATTTACGAAGATGAGTTTTCCAAAAAAGAAGAGCAGGTTCTCAAAGACCAAATATTCAAATCACGCAAGCTCGATCTCGATCTTGATTACATAAAAGATGCCCGCATTTCGTACAGTACTATCCATGATTTTTTGAACAAGACCCTGATCATCGATTTTAAAGAACCATTATCTCTGGTCTCAACCCTTGAAGGAGAGCGCAGAGGAATAGAATCGATAGGCAACCATTATTCTTCCCCTCCTTGTTGGGGGATCGGCCATAAACTCGGTTTGGAGGAAATAAGGAAGCGAGTATATCAGGCTATTGGCAAATCAGAGGATACGGCCAGTTTTCTTTTCACCGGCGCGGACATGGACAATCTGGTCATTAAGAAGGAAAGGTTCAGGGATATGGAAGTCTATGCCCTTGTAACAGCCGGCGTGAAGTCAAATGCGGTCAGGATGTCTAGAGATGAAGGGAGATTCTATAAACCCGGAACAATCAATATCATCATTTTGCCCAACATGAAACTCTCGCCGCGTGCCATGACCAGGGCCATCATAAGTGCCACGGAGGCAAAAACCGCAGCATTACAGGATCTTGATATCCGAAGCAGTTACACCCCACGGATTCACCAGGCTACTGGAACCGGAACCGATAACATCATAGTTGTGGGTGGAAATGGGATACCAGTTGACAATTCCGGCGGCCATTCAAAGATGGGCGAACTGATTGCCAAGGCTGTATATGGGGCTGTTCAAGAGGCGGTATACAGGCAAAACGGTATCGTCGCCCGGCGCAATATCTTCCAGAGACTGGGGGATCGAAAGATCAGCCTTTTTGATTTAATTACCTCGATGAGGGTGGAGGACGACAGTGACAGGAAAAGACTGCTGTGGGCATTGGAAGATGTATTGCTCCAACCCCGTTATGCCTCATTTGTGGAATCGTCTTTCGCAATAAGTGACGACTATGAAAGGGGGCTGATTGCCGATTTGAGCAGCCATGAACTCTCGTGCAAGAAGGTGGCCGGGGAAATTGCAGGAAAAGAGATCGCAAACATGAAGGAGGTCACAGAAACTGAAGATATGCCGCTTGTATTGCGTATGACCGTAAACGCTCTGCTCAACGGGATTTATTGCAGGATCAAGTGAACGACATAAACAAATTCTATATTCTCTTACCGCTTGCGATACTCTTTTTGTTCCCATCGACAACTTTGGCAAAACAGATATCTTTTTTGGTGATTGATGCGGACACCTGCCTTGTCAACAAGGCAATCAAAGGGCTTCGGCTCCCCGACAATATCAAAGTCAGATTCTTCACTTATCATGATATCACGAGCGATAGTTCTGCAAGGGAGTTTATTGATGCTTCCGAGGTCATTATCTGTGATGTGATGCAGGGTGAACTGGGCAGGTATTTGATAGAAGATGTCAATATCAGGAGCAAGGACATATATGCCGTGAGAGGTTCCAGGAATGATGAGGCCCTTAAGAGACAAGGCATTATTTTTGACCCTGATATTCAGGAGTATTTCAGTAACCTCTGCGTAGCTAATATCCAAAACCTCATCTGCCGGGTGGCACATAAAGAGCTTGATTCATCCATCGCTTATGAGGAAGCCAGGAAGCTGCCGCGCCTTGGGATATACCATGCCGGTGCGGATGCGGTTTTCACAAGCCTTGAAGAATATCTTCATTGGTATGGAAATCGAAAAGAGTACATCAAAGACGCCCCATGGATAGGCATGATGCTTTTTTCATCTTCCCTCGTAGAGGGGCAGAAGGAGAAGGTCGATTACCTGATAAAGACGCTTGAGGATGAAGGATTCAACGTGGTTCCTGCCTTTGGCCGCGATTTTGACATTTTGACGTCGCTGTTTATGGATAAGAATCAACAGGCAAGAGTCGATCTGGTCTTGGCTTTTTCCCTCAAATTCTACTCGGCCTTAAACGACGATGTCCGGCGCGCCCTAATCAATCTGAACGTCCCGGTCTTTAATGCGATTAACCTTTACTCAAATACGATCGATGAATGGCGTGGTGATCCGACAGGAATCCCGCCCATGGACGTGGTCTGGACTGTTGCCAATCCGGAGATATCAGGCCTGATCGAATCCTCTGCTCTTACCGGCAAGGTAAGGCAATTAGACCAAGAGACCGGTAAGGTCCTGTTTGTTCACAGACCTATCAAGGAAAACATTGAGCTGCTCATCCCCAGGCTGAAGATGTGGGTTCAATTGAAGAAAAAAGAGAATAAGAACAAGAGGGTGGCCATCCTTTATTATAATCACGGCCAGGGGAAGCAGAATGTGGGCGCCAGCTATCTTAATGTATTCAGAAGTCTTGAGCTTATCCTCCAGCGCATGAAAAAAGGGGGGTATCGGGTCGCCATGGACAAGGATCTGAGCGAAGACGCTATCAAGGATCTGGTACTGAAGTACGGCAGGAATATAGGCAGCTGGGCCCCGGGGGAACTGGATAAGATGCTTGAGGGGAAAAAGGCCATCCGGCTCCCGGTAAAGACCTATCAGAAGTGGTTTTCCGGGCTCCCCGGAGATTTCAGGAAAAATGTCATTAAACAATGGGGAGAGGCAGAAGGCTCAACCATCATGATCAAGAACGGCGAATTCATCATTCCGGCAGTTATTCTTGGAAATGTCCTTATCATGCCGGAGCCTGTCCGCGGCTGGGGAGATGATCCTGTCAAGCTCTATCATGATCCCACGCTTTATCCACACCACCAGTACATCGCCGCCTATTTGTGGCTCAAACACGTCTTTCATGCCGATGCCATGATCCATCTGGGGACACATGCCACCCATGAATGGCTTCCCGGGAAACAGGCAGGGCTTTCGCCCTCCTGCCCACCGGAAGTCTTGATCACAGACATTCCCAACATCTATCCCTACATCGTGGATGACGTGGGAGAAGGGATCCAGGCCAAGCGCAGGGGCAGGGGGGTCATCATTGACCATTTGATCCCGGCGGTCAGGGAGGCAGGGCTCTATCATGAATACAGCCAATTATATGACATGATAAACAGCTACAACAGGGCTGTTTCTCTTGGAAGCCGGACAGCCGGGGGAAAGCTTGGAAAAATAGAAGATCTTGTCACAGACATGGGGCTCCTCAATGATCTTGGCATCACGGAGTTTGACGATAGTGTGCTCGAAGAGATCGAGCATTACCTGCTTGAGATCAGGGAAAACCTCATGCCCTATGGTATGCATACATTCGGCATATCGCCTGGAGGTGAGGCCTTACAGGATATGGTCAAGGCCATTTCAAAGCGCAACAGCCAGGCGAATGAAGAAAAAGTAAAAACAGGCCTTGTCGATTCCGGACCGAGGGAGATCGATTATCTCACCAAGGCCCTGAAAGGCGGCTACGTGCTATCAGGGGAAGGGAATGACCCGATAAGAAACATGGACGCAATACCAACTGGAAAAAACTTCTTTGGCTTCAACCCGGACAGGATCCCCTCTCAAGCGGCCTGGGAACTCGGCAAATACGCAGCCGGGAAGATCATCAGAAAGAGCCTGAGGGAAAAGAGGCGATATCCTGAAAAGGTGGCTGTTGTTCTTTGGGCCACCGAGACGATCCGGAACGAGGGGATCAACGAAAGCACAATACTCTATCTGATGGGCCTGAAGCCTACCTGGGACAAGGCCGGCCGGGTCACGGGCACAGAGGTGATCCCGGGCAGAAAGCTGGATCGGCCCCGGATCGATATCCTGATAAATCCGTCGGGCCTTTACCGGGACCTTTTCCCCAATATGCTGCTCCTTCTTGACAAGGCGGTCCGGAAGGCAGCCATCCAGACAGATATAGAAAACCTGATCAGCAGACATAATGCAGAGATCAAGACACGGCTGATAGCATCCGGCTCGGATGAAGAAAGGGCGGACACCCTTTCCAGGATCAGGATATTTACGGAGAAACCCGGATCGTATGGAACAGGGGTCTGCGAGATGACAGGAAATTCCGGTTTCTGGGAATCGGATGATGAGATCGTGAAGGTATATGAAAACCGGGTTGGCTATGCCTTTGGACAGGGAAAATGGGGAGAAGAGGCAAGGGAGATATTCAGGCAAAACCTTAAAGGAGTGGACGTGGCTGTCCATTCCATATCCTCCAACATCTATGGAGCAATGGATAATGACGACATGTTTCAGTATCTGGGAGGGCTTTCTCTGGCTGTCAAAAAAGAGAGTGGGCAGGTCCCCGATACCCTGATTACCATGCAGAGGATTTCGGACCGTGTAGAGGTGGAAGATGTAGCCAGGACCATCGGCCGCGAGCTTCGAACGCGTTATCTCAATCCCAAATGGATTGAGGGGATGAAGGAAGAAAAATATGCCGGTGCCCGGGAGATGTCGAACTTTGTGGAATACATGTGGGGCTGGCAGGTGACCGTGCCCTCCGCCATCGACAAGACCAAATGGGAGCAGACCTTTGATGTGTATGTAGAAGATAAATACGGTCTCGAAATGAAGGATTTCTTCAACAGGGAAAACCCCTGGGCCTATCAGTCCATTACCGCCCGCATGCTGGAATCGATCCGAAAGGGCTACTGGAATGCCGGTGAAAAGATCAAGAAAAGGCTTGCAGCAGAATACGCCCTTAATGTCATCGAGAAGGGTGTGGCATGCTGTGATCATACCTGCAATAATCCGGTACTCAACCAGATGGTGGTAAACATTATTTCCCTGCCGGGAGTCATGTCGCCTGAAATGGTCGAGAGGTTCAAGCTGGCCATCGAGCAGGCCGTGGGCAAGCAACTGGCCGAGCAGGTCAGGGCACGAAAGAGATTGCAGAAAAAACTGAATGAAGGGTTCACCAAAAGACTACAGTCATCAGATCAAAAGACCCTCAAGGCCGGTGAAGAATATCAGAAAAACACCTCAAAAGCAGGGACGGAGTCAGAAAGAGTGGAAGGATATAAGATGGAGGAGGTCAAGGCAAAAGATGACACCACTGACCTGCCGTCTTCCGGCGCACAATGGCTTGCGTCCCTGTTTGTTATTCTGATCCTGGGGCTGGTGGTCTTTGGTGTGAAAAAATACAGGTAGAAAACCTGACATCGCGTGCCCTTGACGTGAATCTTTCGGGAGATAATCATGCACTTTAAAAAGTACAGACGGCGAGGCAACCTTAAAGAACATCCTGCCATTGTTCTTACTGCCTTCGGCACGGCCCAAAGGGGCAAGGCTGTTTACCAGCTATTCGACAATTTAGTGCGCAGTGAGTTCAAAGATTACGATATTTCATGGGCCTATACATCCGAGATCATCAGGGAAAAGACAGGACATCCGGGGATCCTGCAAACCCTGGCATCCCTTGAACAACAAGGCTTTACCAGGGCCGCTGTCCAGCCGCTTCTGATCTTTCCGGGAACGGAATATGAGGTCCTTGCGGATTCATGCCGATCGTTTCCAGGTCTCAGAGTGCTTGTGGGGGAGATCCTGTTGCACCGGTGGCATTTTGTTGAAGAGGTATTGGATATCATTTCAAAGGATTTTATTTCTCCTGAAGAAGGAATCAACCTGCTCGTTGCACACGGCACACCACTCTCTGACGACTCAGCAAATATTGTTTACTTAGGGCTCGACCACCTCCTGTCCTGGAGATTCAGCAATGTCTATTTCTGTTCAATCGAAGGGATTCCTGGCAGCAAAGGTGTATTTGGTAAAATTGAACGAATTCTCTCTTCTTCTCATCCGGGTAAAACCGGGTTGAGAGCCCGCATCATACCGTTCATGTATGTTGCCGGGCTCCATGTAGAGCAGGACCTTTTGGGGAAACAAGACAGCTACAAAAGCCGTCTGGAAGAAATCGGTTTTTCCGTGGAATGCCTGACCGTTGAGTATCAAGAAGAACGATTTTATAAAGGGCTCGGTTTTTATGAAAAGACTCGAGAGCTATTTCTCGACAGGTTAAGACGTTCGCTGGATCTTATAAAGTTTTGCTGAGCCTGAATAAAACTTGGAATTGGAAATTAGAAATTTGGAAGAGGTCCGGCAATTTCGCAAGGGGCTCAGGAGTTGACATTTCGTGATAATTGTAGCACTTTTATATGATATGTGTTATTAAAGTTCCTCTTTCATTTAATATTCCTTATGGAGAAGGGATTGAATTATTTTTGTTCCTGTTGCCGAGGCATTGTTATGAGGCATCTTTTCTCGTTTTTTATCATGCTGACCGTAGTTGCTTTGCTGCAGCCTGAACCGGCATGGGCACGGGAAAAGATAGTGAGACTGGATATGAACAAGGATGGAAAGATAGACCGGATCGCCCTTTTTGACAGGCGCGGCAGGCTCATCAGGCTTGAGATAGACAGCAATGCCGATGAGTTCATGGATCGATTCCAGTATTACGAAAAAGGGCAGATCATAAGGGTCGAAATGGACACGGATCATGACCGGCGGATTGATTGCCGGGACTATTTTGAGGCAGGGAAAAGGACCAGGCATGAAAGGTTGTCAAACGACACCGGCGAGGTGACTCAAGTTATTCAATTTGATTCGCAGGAGCGTCCCCTGAAGATAAAAAAAGATACTACAGGAGACGGCCTGTTTGACAGCATTTATCATTTCAGGGAGGGGATGCTCTCCTCGTCCGCAAAAGATACGGACGGCGACGGCAAACCCAATATCTGGCAGACCTATAAGGATGATGAACTGTCACAGAGACGCGTGGATGGTGATGGGGACGGCCGTTATGACATCATGACCGTGTTCAGGCACGGCAGACCCCACTATCAGGAGAGAGACTCAAACCTTGATGGGGAAAAGGATGTTTTTATCCATTTTGATGCAGACGGCCATGCTGAAAGCATGGAGGAAGACACCAGGCATACCGGCCGGATTGACAGGATCAGTACCTTTCATGCAGGTCTGCCGGTCAGGGTAATCTACGATGCTGACGGTGACGGATTCAAGGAGACCGTTACGCTGTTTGAAGAGGGAAGGGCCTGTCGCCAGACAGAGGATCTTAATCGGGACGGAAGGCCGGATGTAACGATTTATTTTAATGCCGGGGAAGAAAAGGAGCGGGTCGAAATGGATACGGATCTCAACGGCAGGATCGACACATGGGAATATTATAAGGATGGACTGCTTGCAAGGGTGGAAAAAGACGACGAAGGTAACGGGAAGATCAGCTCAAAGATCTTTTACAGGAATGAAAAGAAATACCGGCTTGTCAGGGACGAGGACAATGACGGCCGC
Organism: Deltaproteobacteria bacterium; assembly: GCA_003194485.1. Classification (NCBI taxonomy): domain Bacteria; kingdom Pseudomonadati; phylum Myxococcota; class Myxococcia; species Deltaproteobacteria bacterium. The sequence continues at coordinate 38,170 of PQXD01000017.1, read as the reverse complement.
TTTGAGATCACCCAGTGGTTCGACAGGTCTCCATGGTCCATGGTGATGGAGGTGGATGCCGATAGAGATAAGAATCCGGAGGGTCGCTGTTATTATAAAAAGAACGTCTTGAGGCTCAGGGAGATTGATGAGGACGGTGACGGCAATCCGGACCTGAGGGAACATTTCGATGCTGAAGGAAAGCTGGTCAAGAGCCAGGAAAGGCATGAGGCCGTTGATCGCCTGGACATCACCTGGTTCTACAACCAGGACGGAGAGGCAATCCGGGCCGAAGAGGATCATTCGGGAGATGGCCGTGTGGATACCTGGTACCACTATCAAAATGGAAGACTGACCGCTGTTGAGGTAGACACAAATGCAGACGGAAAGCCTGATCAATGGGAGGAATACGATGGGTCGGAGGCAATGGTGAGACGTTCGATAGATCTCAATTTTGATGGCAGACCGGATATTATTGAAGATGAAACAGGCAAGGGGGTGTAAGTATGATCGATTTTCTTGCAAAAGGCGGCATTCTTGTAGGACCGATCCTTCTGTGCTCCGTGGTTGCCCTGGCTATCTTCCTGGAGAGATTGATACATTTTTCCAGGGTACGCATCCGGGATTTTGGACTGGTGAAAAAGGTGGCCGGGTATGTGCGGGATGGTGAGCCTGCCCGGGCCATTGATCTTGCAAGAAGGAGCGAATCCCCCATGGCGCGTATCCTGGCAAGTGCCTTGGAGGTCATGGATCATGACCGGGAGACCTTTGAGACAGTGGTTGTCCACTCCACAGGGGAGGAAGTCAGGGAGCTTTCCCGCTATCTCCAGGTCCTTGCCACCATTGGCAGTATTGCTCCGTTGCTCGGTCTGCTGGGGACTGTTATCGGCATGATCAAGGCCTTTATGGTCATTCAGCAGATGGGAGGCAAGGTCAATGCCGCTGTACTTGCGGGCGGCATCTGGGAGGCCATGCTGACCACGGCCCTGGGCCTTGCAGTAGCGCTTCCCACCATGGTGGCCCACAGCTATCTCGTGTCCCGCGTGGACAAGTATGAGGCCCGGCTACAGGACGGGATGGTGACCTTTATCAAGACAGCCATCAAGGCCACCGGGAGGTAACCTGATCATGATTGTTCATCCCAAAAGAAGGGCCCGTATGGGAGTCCAGGTTCCCCTGACCTCTCTGATTGATATCGTGTTTCTCCTTTTGATCTATTTTCTCCTCACTACTAATTTTATGGTTGAAGAGGGGATCAAGGTCAAGCTCCCCCAGGCCAAGGCCTCGACACCGCAGACCGAGGAGGTGATTACCGTCTATGTGGATCGGCAGGGAAGGGCATTTCTTGGAACCAGGGAGGTCTCCATGCCTGCGCTCTTTGACGGGCTCAAGGAGATGATCGGTGGCAAGGAAGACAAACTGGTCGTTGTCAGGGCTGACCGGGCCGTAATCCTCAATAAGGCCGTAAAGGTCATGGATGTGGCCAAGGCGGCAGGGGCTGGACGGCTGTGTCTGGCGACCGAAAAGGAATTTTGATTCCGCTGAAAAAACCCAATCTGCGGCGTTGCTTCAATTTCCTCGTCATTGCGACGTACGCTAAGTACGCCTCACTTCTCGGAAATCTCGTGCCTTGCATCTCGGGTTTTTTGAGCGGAATCACATTTCAGACTTTTTGTAATGTAATCAATTTTAGGTTTAAAGAGTGAAATCCCGGTCAACAAAAAGAAGTCCCAACCGGCTCTTGCACGGTCTGTTGTGCGTGTCCCTTTTAATACATCTTGTCCTGTTTTTGCATATTTCCAAACTCTATAGTTCAAACACCCTTACTTACATCGAGTTGACACTTCAAAATATATCAAAAGTTCCCAAAAGGAGTATCCCCAGGCCGCGCCACAGACCCGAGCCCCCTGATCGGCCACAGGAGATAAAAAAGCTGAGAGTAACCCAGCTTATCCCACACCTGAAACCGATAAAACTTGAGCCGGTAGAGAAAGACCTGCCGGACGGCCTTGTGGAGGGAATCAGCATGCCGGATATCCAGGATGTTCCCGGCCCGGACATCTCAGACTGGATCCCGGATCAATCCGCCTGCGATTACACAACAACCGACAGCTATCTGGAAATGGTACGGCTCAGAATAGAAAAATATAAGAGATATCCTGAAAGTGCCAAGGTCAGACAAATAGAGGGGAGTGTGACCGTACGCTTTATAATTCGGCCTGAAGGAGATATAAGGTCGGCCGAGGTCGTAAAGACGTCAGGTAACAGGGTCCTGGATGGAGCAGCGCTCACGGCAGTGAAGGAAGCTGCCCCATTTCCAAAAGCGCCTGCACATCTTTTTAAGGGAGATATCCCCCTGGAGCTCACCATAGTGTTTGAGCTTACGTGAGTATCAAGATCTGCCCCAAGCCCATCCATCAGAAAAATTGATCATCCAAAAGGTTGACATTTTCTGCCAATAGTAGTACTTTTTTAAAATTCGTAGCAAGATTTGCCTTCAGCGTAGATATCCCGAAAAAATAGACTGCACAACACCAGGTGATATCCGGATTTGACGCTTCAAGGCAGGTGTCGTGCAGTATGGCTATTACTGTATCTAAAATAGGAGAGGAGAAAAGAAGAGTGAAGTTGAAAGGAAAATGGAAACAGTTTTGGAACGTTTTTCTTGTGAACGGACTTGCCTTTATCATGGTCGCGATCTCAATTCCTGGATTGGCTGGGGAAAAGGAACCGAAGCCGATTGATATTGGGACCATCACAGTGATGGCCCCGCAGCCGGGCGTTGAGATAACAACCGAGAGGACCATCATTAACCTGGATAAATTCGAAAGGCCTGGTGATGTTAGGACGCTGACAGACGTGCTGACCGAAATCGGCGGGATCGACGTGCAGCGCAGCAATCCGCTAATGGCCAGCCCGGGCGATGAGGTATCCATCCGTGGCCTCAACGAAGGGCGTATGGTCATAGAGATCGACGGTCGCAGGATCAACCATACAGGCCATTACGGCAGGTACATTGTTGACTGGTCCACGTTGAACCTGGATGATATCGAGTGCATTGAAATCATCCGGGGCGGACATTCGGTGCTTCATCCTTTTGCCATCGGTGGCGTGATCAACATGATTACGAAAAAGGGAAAAAAGACGGATGACCCCAAACCTGATGTGAGTTTCAAGGGGGGCTATGGAAGGTATGATACCTATAATGTGTCAGGTTCTGTTGACGGGGGTGTCGGCAATATCGTGGGTTACCATTTTTCAGCAAGTAGAGGAGGCACGGATGGTTATCTCAGAAACGACTTTCAGAGAGTGGATAACCTTAACGGGCATTTGAGCTTTTTTCTTCCTCATGACGCCACTTTCACTGCAGGTGCCAAGTATTCCGATGTCGACTATGGCTTCCCGGTTATCAATGATCCGAATGATCCTGATCCGGGTGTAGCTGCCCGCTATGATGACGACTATCCCAAATTTAAGAAGTCTGCAGACCAGCTGAGGCACCTCAACTGGCCTCAGTTGCCCACAACAGGTTCACTGCGTCCGGAGTGGAAAAAACATACCTCCTATCTGGATGTCATCTTTCAGATGCCCCTGGGGCCGGGTATTGTAAATGTCCATGGGTTTTGGACCGAGGGCAGGCGCTGGACCAGCAGTTATGGCAAAGGCGCCTCAATGGAAGACCCGGAGAAAAAATTTAAAAAAGACGACTTTGTTGATGACAGGACAAAGGGGATAATCTGCGAGTACCGGGACATCGACCTGTTCGACTCCCACAGCGTGACGGCAGGGACCGAGTACCAGGAACTGGGCTGGCCGGACAAGGACCCCATCATCTACAATGTCAAATCAGCCTATATCCAGGATGTTATTCACCTCGGTGACCGGTGGACCCTTACCCCCGGCATTCGTTACTATGATGTCGATATGGATGTCTATTACGGCTGGTGGGAAATGGGCTACGATTCCCAGCCTCCCGGATGGCCGTTCAGTGCTGATAATTCGGGCAAAACGGATAACGACGACGGCTTTTATCCAAGCCTGAAGGTCGATTTCCAGGCCACCCCGGAGACGGCCCTCTATGCCGCAGTGAGTCGCTCTTACCGGCTCCCGTGTCCCTGAGACTATTACTGGTGGGCGCGGTGCGCGTCCAGAGAGAATTCTAGATTGGACCCTGAATCGGCATGGGAATATGAGCTTGGGATCATACAGGATTTCAAATTTCTGACCGTCAGGGCCGCTGGCTGGTATTATGACATTGATGATTTTATCAATGATAACGGCATTACCATTCCCCCTTCAGAAGGGTCGGGTGCAGGGACTGACTGCCTTTGCAATATTGACCATGTCAAACTCTACGGTGGAGAACTGGAAGCCACAATCAAGCTGGGTGACCGTTTCCGGGCCACGGCGGCCTATGTGTATCAAAGACACAGCGTAAATGACACTGGCTACGAACACGGATGGACGTATTATCTTCCAGACCTTCTGGCCAGAAATAAGGTCAAGCTGCTTGCTCGCTATATGGTCTGGGAGGATGGATGGTTCCAGTTGAGTTCCCGATACGTTGATGCGCGTAAGTCTCAAAGGGGTGAAGGGATGAGTCCTTACATAACCGTGGATGTGGGATTTGAGCAGAAGTTCAGGTTTGATCAGATGGAATACGTGGTCAGTATCTTTTGCAACAATGTAACAGGCGAGGATTACGAAGAGATAGCGGGTTATGAAATGCCGGAGTATGTCTGGGGATTCCAGGTCGGTGTAAAGTTTTAGGAGATAAATCCATGAAAAAAATGAGAAGGCTTGTCCTCCTTGTGGTGGTTGTTGTGGCTATAGCCGGATCGCTTTGTTGGGCTTCCCAGGCTGCAGCCTGGGGCCGCGGTCACTTATATGTGATTGGAACCGGTCCGGCCGGGCCCGGGACAGCCACACTGCAGGCCCTGAATACGATCAGGCAAATGGACGTTATTGTGGCCCCGGATAGGCATGTGAAACTCTTTGCCGAGTATGTGGGCAATAAGCCTATCCTGTTTGATCCATGGACAGGGATTTGGGACTACAAGGGGAAGAAACAAGATGAACTAAGCAAGGAGGAATTTGCCTGTTTCAAGGTAGAACGCTTTCGGATAAGGGATGAGAGGGTGGAAAAGATCAAGAACCTCTTGGGAGAAGGTAAAGACGTAGGGCTGCTCGACTCCGGTAATCCCTGTCTTTACGGTCCCAGCCACTGGTACGCGGAACAGTTCGATCGGCAGGACGTGGTCATCATCCCTGGTATGGGATGCGACGCGGCAGCCATGGCAGCCTTGGGGAAAAGCACGATCCCGGCGCACGGCACCCGCTTTGTTATACAGTCAGCGCCTTTTTCCCTAATGGGTTGGAATATGCAAGATCGCCAAATACTCAAGGACCTGGCGAAATATGATTCAACAATGGTCTTTTACATGGCCCTATGGAAGCCACGAGAGTTATTCGCTGCGCTTCAGGAAGTCCTCCCGCCGGATATGCCGTGTGCCGTGGTCTACTGGGCCGGGTATCCCGATCGAGAGCGCATCTTGCGCGGTACGGTGGCTGACATGGGAGAAAAGCTCGCAAAAGACAAGGAAAGATTCATGGGCCTGTTGTTTATCGGGCGTTTTATGCAAGGCAAGCCCTATGAGTCGGCCATGAAACATATGCAGAAACATCTGGAATAAAGGCTTGAAACATTCTCAAGGGCCTCTTAAGTGAAATCTCCCCAAGCTGACAAGAGAAGCTTTGGGGGATTTGCAGTTGATGAATATGTTTAAGGAGATATCTCATGATTAAGAATACGTTTTTATTGTTATTGCTGTTGCCGTTTTGTTTTTCAGCGTCTCTTGCCCAGGCACACTCCTTGTGGCTCAACATTGATGATGATCAACCGGAGGTGGGGCAAAAGGTTCGGATTGAGATCGGCTGGGGACACAAATTCCCAAAAGATGAGGTGATCAAGGAGGGGTATCTGAATGAGGTCTATGCCCTGGATTCAAAAGGCACCAGGATTCCCCTGAAGCAGGTATCCCCAACTGAATTTGAATTCGTCCCCGCAGCACAAGGTTGCTATGCGATACTGGCAAATATCCATCCCGGCTTTCTGAGCAAGACGACAGAGGGGTACAAACTTCAGCCCAAAAGGGGCCTGGAGAACGTGGTTTCCTGCTTCCGTTACGACATAAGGGCCAAGGCTCTCATAAATGTGGGCGACAGGGGAAAGATGCCTGACCAGCCTGTTGGCGATCTTTTGGAAATCATTCCGTTGAAAGATGGAGGACATCTGAAGCAGGGTGAGATATTGCCCGTGAAGATTATTTATGATGGTAAAGCCCTTGCGTCCGTTGATGTCCGTGCTACTTATGCAGGTTTTTCAGACCAGCCGGATAGTTTTGCCATTACCACGAAGACGGACAAGGATGGAACGGCCTGCATCAAGCTGTTGGAAAAGGGAAACTGGTTGGTGAATGTCATGTACGAAGTGCCTTACCCTGACAAAGAGGAGTGTGACAATTACCGCTACAACTACTCTTTCACGTTTGTAGTACAGTGAGCCGCTTGCAAAACCCAAGATTTCTTGTCTTATTCACTACGGGGCACATCCAGACGATCCTTTTCCGGGTTGGATACAGCAGCAGCTCGTTTAGTGTCGAGCATCCTGACGATCTTGTTCATCCTGTCTCAAAAATGGAAATTCCTATACTATCAAGATATTTTTGATGAGGAAAAATTTGAGCGATAGTGACCTGAAAAGAGAAATTGGTTTCTTTTCAGCCACCATTTTGGTAATCGCCAACATGGTAGGAACCGGGATATTTACTACCTCAGGGTTCACTATAGAAGAGCTCGGCGATCCTCAAGCCATGCTTCTTTGCTGGTTCGTCGGGGGCGTATTTGCCCTGTGTGGTGCCCTTTGTTATGGGGAGCTCGGCGCCATGTTCCCCCGCGCGGGCGGGGAGTATGTGTTCCTGCGGGAGAGTTTTGGCAAGGGAATGGGCTTCCTTTCCGGCTGGGTATCTTTGATCGTGGGTTTTTCAGCTCCTATTGCAGCAGCTTCTATTGCCTTTGCCACCTATCTATTTTGCTCATTTTCACTTCCTCTTGGTCCAGAAATGACTCTCCCTTTCTTAGGCGTCAACATCGTTGCCATATCGCCACAGAGTGTGGTGGCTGTCGGTGTGATCATTATCTTTTCGCTGGTTCATTATCACAGCCTCTTGATGGGGAGCAGGGTTCAGAATGCATTGACTGCCTTTAAGGTTGGTATTGTCGTTGTATTTGTTGTAGCTGGGCTTTTTCTGGGTCATGGTTCAACAGGCAATTTCTCTGGAGGTCTGGACATGGGATCAGCCTTCCAAGACAAATTTGCCATCTCCCTGATATTTGTCTCATTTGCTTACAGTGGATGGAATGCTGCAGCTTATATCGGGGGGGAGATCAGAAAGCCAGGCAGAAACATACCACTCGCTCTGTTTGCCGGGACATTTATTGTTATGTGTCTCTATCTGCTCTTGAACGTTGTGTATATTTACGCACTTCCTGCAGGGGAGATGAGCGGGGTCCTCGAAGTCGGGGAAAATGCTGCGGCCTCTTTGTTCGGCGGTCATGTCAGTAAATACTTTGCCGGAGCTATTGCCATAGGACTTCTATCTGTTTTAAGCGCCATGATTATGACCGGACCAAGGGTATATTATGCCATGTCAAGAGATGGCATCTTCTTTGGGCTTTTTGGTAAGGTGAACAAGGTTCACAGGACACCCGCATATTCCATCTTTCTGCAGGCAGCCATTGCCATTTTTATGGTTATCACGGCGTCGTTTGACAAGCTTCTCTTATACATCGGTTTTACCCTGTCATTGTTTGCCATGCTGACTGTGGTGGGGATGATCCTGCTCAGGATAAGACAACCTGCGCTCACGAGAAATTATAAGACCGTAGGATACCCCGTGACCCCATTTCTGTTCGTGATAGGCAATCTCTGGATTATATATTTTTCCTTAAAGAGCAGACCAGTAACCTCGTTGTTCGGGTTGGCAACAATTGGTTTGGGTCTGTTAGCCTATTTCTACTTTGATAAGAGGGAAAAGCAATATAATGATGTATAAAGTTGCATAATGTAACGGGTGTGGATATGAATGCAGCAGAGGCTTTGCGGTCTATCCGGTACGATCTAATGGAATATATCCAGAAGAAGGTGAGGGTGGATTTCGACAACGCCCTACAGATGCCTGTTCATTTTACCCTTGGAGGAAAAAAGCACATTGTTCACGAGACTCTTGGTCGTTTCAGAACTCAGGCAAAGGGTCATATCAATGGTTTTCTGGTCAAAGCGGATAATGATGAAGTCTATTTTCTCTACTTCCAGCGGTGCGATAGGAATCAAAGGAGTCCTTTTAACAGAGGTTTTTGGGTCCTGAGCTTTCGAATTTTAGGCGATAGGGAATTGATGGCGCTTTATCGGGAGGAGAGAAAGATGCTGGCCAACAATATGACGCTCAAGAAAGTCGTTGACTTCCACGGCCACCTGTGCCCTGAGTTGGTGATTGGCTGTAAGGCCTGTGAATATGCCCGGAGACTGCTTTCTGTGAACGGGAACCTGGAGGGGGAAATTTCGGTAATTGCGGAAAATTGCACATCTGCCCTGGATGCCATCCAGGTCTTGCTTGGGGTTACACTGGGGAGTCAACGTTTGAAAGTCTTCGATTTTGGCAGGCACAACTATACATTCTTATTGAAGAACGGACAGAATGGCTTGAGGCTGTCATTGAAGGAGCAACACTATGGTGATGAGAATGAATACCGGACACTTGAGCAAAAGATCATGAAAGATCAGGTGTCACTGGACGAGGTGGTGCAGTTTCAACAGCTTCTGGACAGCCGGGTGAAGAGATTGCTTTCTTCTCTCCCTGAAGATCTTTTTAACGTGAGGCGGGAAAGAACGAGAGAGAGTTTGAAGAAAAGATTATATCTGAACCGCTTTGGGTCAGAAAAAGACATCAACTAGAGAGGTGTTTGTTTGAATCAAGATAACCCTGAACATATTCCTTTACAGCCGCATCCAGATCCATACAGGTATGTGAACATCCGGCGGATCGTAGTTTTGCCATATCAGCACATGTGTAGTACTGGTATTTTTCTTTCAGTTCATCAGGCATGGGGATGTACTCAATGTTAAGGGGCCTGCCGACTGCTTGAAACAAAGAAGCCGCCACCTCGTTCCACGACCGGGCAGCACCCGAGCCGATATTGAAAATGCCGTTTATTCTTGGGTTATCCAGAAAAAAGAGGGTCATATCAACCGCATCCTTAACATAGATGAAGTCGCGAAGCTGTTCCCCGTCCTTATATTCGTCACGGTATGACTTAAAAAGCCGGATTTTCCCTTCATCACGCACAAGCGGATAGGCTTTATTTATGAGGCTTCTCATATCTCCTTTGTGGTATTCATTAGGCCCGAAGACATTGAAATATTTCAGCCCTGCAATATGTGGCAGCCATCCTTTGCGAAGGGCAAGGAGATCAAACATGTGCTTTGAATACGCATACATATTGAGCGGACGAAGAAGGTGTAATTCATCCTCTGTATCACGATAGCCCTGCTCACCCTCTCCATAGGTGGCAGCGCTGGAGGCATATATAAACCTGCAGGTGCGGTGTTTTTCCTGCCATGTGGCAAGACGGGCCGTATACCGGTAATTGTTTTCAATAAGATAATCAGCATTTGTCTCGGTTGTGGAAGAGCAGGCGCCCAGATGGAAAATGGCACTGATACTGTTTCCGAAATATCCGGCTTCAAGTCTTTCAATGAAGTCGGATTTGTCGAAATAATCGGAAAAGCAAAGGGAAACAAGGTTTTTCCACTTTTCCGTTTTACCCAGGTGATCTACAACAACAATATCATCAATACCGCGCTTGTTGAGTCGCCATACAAGCGCGCTTCCAATAAAACCGGCACCACCTGTCACAATAATCATATCTTATCCTCCGATTTGAGTGTTCTGTCTTGAATATATATGTTTTCATGCTTTTGAAGCGTTGCTTCTGCCACTCTGCACCCAGCACAGTCAGAAATCTATACTGTATTCATGGCTGCGTGCAACTATAAATGCCTGAATTGCGAAAAGTTGACATTTATGGCAATTGTGTTATTTTAATAAAATTCGTAGCAAAATTTGCCTTTAAAGGAGATATCCCAAAAGAATAGCCTGCACAACATCAGGTGATATCCGGCTTTGACGCTTCAAGCCAGGTGTCGTGCAGCATGGCTATCACTGTATTTAAAATATGAGAGGAGAAAAAGAGGAGTAAGTCGAAGGGGAAATGGAAACAGTTTTGGGTCTGTTAGCCTATTTCTGCTTTGACAAGAGGAAAAAGCATATAGTGAAATGTAAACAACTAATAATGTTTTTGGGCGTTATCTTTTTACTGCCTGGTGTGATTTACGCCCACGGCGTAAGGGGCATGGCAGGTGCCGGAGGTATGGTGGTCACGGCCCAGTATGACACCGGTGAACCAATGAGTTACGCCAAGGTAAACATTTCCGCCCCGGGCGCAAAGCTCTCCTTTCAATCAGGAAGAACGGACAGGAACGGCCGATTCTGTTTCTTTCCCGATGTGGCAGGCGATTGGAAGGTTGTGGTAGATGATGAAATAGGACACCGTCTGGAAGTTACTGTGCCGGTTGATGAGACTATGGCGTTGCGGGCAGACCAGCAGCCCGGAGAGGGCGCTGTAAGTTCCTGTAGCAGATATCAAAAGGCCGTAATGGGTGTCTCCATCATTTTTGGGCTTTTCGGGACTATTCTGGGATGGAAGGGCTACAAAAAATTGAAGTGAAGTGAGAGTGAGTGACAGGAAATCGCTTTCCAGGGATTAGGGGGGCAAGTTGATCAGGAACCGGTGAATTGTGGGCCCAAAATCTCCTCAGACTCCATTTCTACCAATTCCTATGACATGAAAATCGTGTATCACGATTGGGATCGGGCTGCCAAGAGATCAAATAGAGTTTTTTGAGCTGAGTTAAGGGGAAAAGAGCCTCAGCCGACCGCTTTCAGCACAAATTACCCCGTTTGGCTGCCTCGGCGCCTTTTTCAGTGAAAGGTTATCCAGCCAGTCCAAATATCCATGGGCGCAGAATGTGGCTCTAATTGGTTTGCTGAAACGTATCAAGGGCCGCTGGGCGTGTCTGCCTCTTGCCCACCGGTTCTATCTACCGAAAAAAAGCGATTGCGTCCAAATCAGATAACATGGCTATCCCTGGTGAAGCAACCTTGTTTCAGGCAAAGCCGGAACAGGCGACCGAGATGTTGGCTCAATTGGCCGATCATTTTGCCGGTATGCCAATAGCAGATCACGCAAGTATGGAGCACGACTGGGCACGTGTGCTGAAATGGCAGCAAGGCTCAAAACAAAGGCATCATGCCGTCGCGTATTTCTTTATGGGCGTTACCGCGACGTGATGGCTACTACAAATGTGGTCATGCTCAAAACCCTTAAACACGAATTATGCAGCAGTCAAGTTTGCCAAAGATGCGAGGCGGGTGGAATGCACCTTTTGGGTGAACATTCCAAACTGGACAATACACCATAACTTACTGATTTTTCTATTTATTCCTTATTGTTCGGTGTTTGAAGTGCATAATTTGGGTTAAATGCCCTGTCAGGGTAGTCTGGGTCTTTCGTAAAACACAATGGATTGCCCTCTTTTCTACTGACCTGGACTTGTCCATTGAACAGATCATCGGGTACTATGGTGCGAGGTGGAAAATCGAATCCGGTTTCAAGGAAATCAAACAGGAGATTGGCAGCAGCAAGAGCCAGACCCGTAATGCCCATGCAGTGATCAACCGCGTCAACTTTTCCATGATGGCAGCTACCGTTACCTGGATCTATGGGGCACGACTGGAAAACATCCCCGAACGTAGGCATAAAGTCAGAGGACGCAACAGTTTTGCATTCTCGGATCTGAGACACATTACTGACGAGGCCGCCCTGAGTGAAAATTTTGATGCCGTTTGTGGCAATTACCTCAAAGCACTGAAAAAATCTTTCGTGGATACTTTGCTACGCATGGTTGCTTGAATCTACATGGTATAATTTCGGTGAAACTTCAGGTTTTAGTCCAGACAGCCTAAAGAATATTTACTTTAGCGACATTGATTGAAGAAGGAGGTAAACTATATTTGGGAGTGTTTACAAGATCATCGAACTGGTGGGAACAAGTGATGTATCCTGGGAGGAGGCTGCAAAGAATGCCATTGAAACTGCGGACAAGTCCCTCAGGGATCTGAGAATTGCAGAGGTCAAGAAACTTGATATGAAGATCGAGGACGGAAAGGTTATAGCTTACCGTGTCAGGATCAGCCTGTCTTTCAAGTATCATTCCGGCTAAATAAGATGAGATGATTTGCACTTTCGTGTTCAGGTAATTTTTTATGGATATAGTAATCGGAGGTAGTGGCTTAATTGGTCATCACCTGGTGAGGGAGTTAATGCGTCACGGGAGAGAGGTGAAGGTCTTTGACCTCCATCCTTTTCCGGCGGATGAAAAAATAGCTCCTTCCGAAACCGTATTGGGCAATATCCTGGACTATCGAGCGTTATTTAATGCCATAAAGGGATGCGAACGGGTCTTTCATCTTGCGGCCAACCCATATCTCTGGGATCAACACCCCGAGATCTTTGATCAAGTCAATCGCCAAGGGACCGAGAATGTCGTTCGGGCCGCAAAACAGGCCGACGTGCAGCGTTTGGTCTACACCGGCACGGAGTCGATCCTTGCACCACGTCACCATAAGGGATTCATCACCGAGGAGACCAAGGTTTCTCTCGATGACATGATCGGACCTTACTGCCGTGCCAAGTTTCTGGCCGAGCAGTCGGTATTCCAGGCTGCCAAGGAAGGATTCCCTGCGGTTGTGGTGAGCCCTACTATGCCCATCGGTCCCGGTGACCGGAATCTGACGCCACCCGGGCGCATGATCTCAAGATTTCTCCAGGGGAAAATCCCCGGCTTTATTGATTGCACCTTAAATTTCGTGGATGTAAGGGATGCGGCCTTAGGTCATCACCTGGCTGCGGAAAAGGGTGAACCAGGCCGCAGGCATATATTATCAGGTCACAATCTTACCCTGGCTGAGCTTTTTTCCCTCCTGAGCCAGGCGAGCGGCAAGCCTGTTCCCAGGCTCAAGGTCCCTTATCCTATAGCGCTGGCCGGAAGCTACATCGAAGAGTGGATATGTAAGCTAACCGGGAGGATACCCGAGAGCTCCGTGACAGGAGTCAAGCTCTGCCGTCGTTCTCTTGCCTTTAATGGAAGCAAGACCTGGCAGCTATTTGGCCATACGCCCCGTCCGATAGAGGAGTCCGTTCGTGATGCAGTGCGTTGGCATCAAGCCAGGCTGTCCAGGGCAGCAGAGACCATGTAGGTATAAAGAGTATCTGTAATCAATCTGTGGTCTCTTCATACCAGCTACAAGAGCTCTCAAAAAACGTCCAGCTCCTTAAGCCTATCTATTAAGGAGTCGTTTTCTGATCTGGATCTGAGGCTGATTCTGACGTACTCGCCTTCAAGGCCTGCAAAGTTCGCGCAGTTCCTGATGAGGATGCCGACCTTCATGAGGTTTTCCTTGACGTAAGCAGCTGTCCATGGCTCCAGGACCTGGATCAGCATAAAGTGCGTATTCCCCTCTATGGGTCTTAACAGGGAAAATTCAACAAGATTTGACAAAAGACGTGACTTTTCTTTCCTGCAGTAGTCCCTTACATCCTGCTCATAATTTGTTTGATCGACGAGATATTCACCTGCAATCTGGGCAAGACGGCTTACTGCCCAAGGCCTGGCCCCGGAGGCCAGCTCCCCGATCAGATCGTCTGCACCTGCTGCGTAGCCGAGCCTGAGACCCGGTACCCTGTAAATCTTGGAGAAGGAACGAAGAATTATGAGGTTTGGCGGGAGCTTTTCTGAAATCAGAGAACTTTCAAGGTCAGGCGCCACAAATGGTGCATAGGATTCATCCACCACCCATGTAGCTTTCCTGCATTGGGATATGACCTGTTGTAATTCATTTATGGAGATAAAGCGTCCTGTAGGATTGTTCGGGTTGCAGAGATACACCAGAGACCGGCCTTCGGCAGCCTGTGAAAGCGACTCGAGTATCTCCGCATTGAAAGATGGTTCTGCATGGGGCCAGGGACCCAATGTCTCAATACGGCACGAGGCCGATCTTGCTGCATCGGCATAGTCGGAATAGGTGGGCAATGGGACCACAACTTTATCGGGTCTTAATACCCTGGGAAGGCTGTAGATCCACTCCGTAGTCCCCGCTCCAACAAGGAACTGCTCTGAAGGCAGCCCGTATCTCCCTGCCAGGGACTTCCGAAGCCCCGAACTGTCCACTTCCGGCAGGCAGCAAATCTCATCCAGGTGTGATACGAGTGACTCCATGAGACCTTCAGGCGGAGGAAGCGGGCTGACATTGCTGCTGAAATCAAGGATATTGCCTGGTGACGTCCCAAGCTCCCTTGCCAGGGAATAGATATCCCCTCCGTGACCATATATCATTGATATCTGCCTTCCCTGAACTATCGGAATTAAATTAGAAATATCGGCGGATACCGGAACTGGAAATTCGAAATTAGGTAATGCATCTACATTTTTTGTTTTCCCCAATTTCAAGTTTCAAGTTTCACTGCCAAAATATCTTAGGCATTCTTGCCGACATCCGCCCTGAGTTCCAGGAGTTTCTGATAAACCAGTTCCAGGAACTCCGTCATCGGGCCGTGCTTGTTTTCTCCTGATTGTGCGTATGCCTTGGCTATTTCAAGGGCCTGTCGCAGGCATTCTTCTTTGACGCAGATTTCAAGCTTCATTGTTAATTACCTCCTCTTTAAGATCCTGATTCAAGCGAACCAGAAAGCCGGGCAACTCCGACTTCAGCTTCTCAAGGGCCTTGCCCCTGTGACTCAGGCTGTTCTTTTCCTCTGCTGAAAGCTGGGCCATTGTACAATTAAGAGAAGGAAGATAGAAGACCGGGTCATATCCAAACCCCCTGTCTCCTATAGATTTTTCGGTAATCTCACCTTCACATTTACCCTCAGTGCTTATCCACCGGCCGGATGGATGATAGACTACGATCACACAGCTGAAGTGGGCACTTCTTTTACCTGCAGGTACTCCCTCGAGATCAGCCAGGAGCTTTTCGTTGTTTGAGGCATCAGAGGCATTCTCTCCTGAGTAGCGGGCAGAGTAGACGCCAGGGGCCCCGTCAAGTGCATCTACCTCGAGTCCGGAATCGTCGGCAAGGGCCATTATCCCGGTGGCCTCTGCAATGACCTTGGCCTTCTTAAAGGCATTCTCCATGAAGGTCTTGCCGTCTTCTACCACATGTGGTGCGTTTTCTGCTTCATCCAGAGACATGATGTCAATATCGAGATCGGAAAGAAGCGCCTGGATTTCCTTCAACTTGTCTTTGTTGCGGGTGGCAAGAATCAATTTCCTTTTCATGCAACTTAACTTTCTATGGTATTAACAGCAGCTAATTACTTCTCTCCGGCAGCCGCCGGAAAGTATAGAAGGTAAATATCCGGTGAACCCGTGGTCCATTCCGCAAACCGTTCACTGGAAGGGGATATTTCTTTTCACTTCACACTTCAGCCCCTTGTTTTCTTAAGGCCTTTGACATGGGGGATGTCCTGCCCCCTCTGCATTCGCCTTACGCTGCGCTTAAGGCGATGCAGTTTCCCCCACAGCAAAAGCCGAGAAAACTACGGGGGCTTCCGTTAAACTGTTCAAAGAAATATCCCCTGCCAGTAAACGGTTGCCATCCGTGCCCTGCCGCAGGAGCGGTTTGCCTTTTGCAGGGTTTCGATCGCGGGCCGGATTGCACTGCCTCTCCGGTCCGCAATGAGTGAGCTTTGAAACCCGGAAAAAGGTAACCGCTTCAAGGCAGAATATAACGGGTTCACCGGATATTTACTATAGAAGTTATGTGTTGACAGCTTTACTGACATGCTGCCGCACCGGGCCAAACTCCAGGGACACGGCATTAGATGGACAGACGGAAAAGCATCTGAGGCATCTGATGCAGGCAGCCGAATTCATGTCATCAAGACCATTATAAAAAGATATGTCGGAAGGACATATGCTCAGACATGCCCTGCACTGTACACACCGGTCAGGATGAAAGTGCAGCTGCAGCCAGCTCACTTTGTTGAAAAGGCCGTAGATGGCCCCAATGGGACAGATTGCCCGGCAGAAGGGACGGGATGTAAAAGTACACCAGATCAAGAGGAGTATCAATAAGATGAACTTGTATGCAAACAGCCAGCCTGCAGCACGACGTAGCCCCTGATCCAGACAGAGCAGAGGGAGACCGGCCTCAAGCGTTCCTGCCGGACAGACATACTTGCAGAACCAGACGGAGCCGTAACCTGATGAGTCCACAACAAGCAAAGGAAGCAAGACCACGAAAATTATAAGAAAGACATAAGGCCCCCTTCTGAGTGGCCTCCAGAATGAAAGTTTGGGAACAGGAAGGGCAAACAGCCACTTCTGCAACAGGCCGAAGGGGCAAATCCAGCCACAGGGCATCCGGCCTGCAACAGAACCTATCAGACCAAGACTCCCCAAAACATATGCCCCCGGATGGATCTGCATTGTCTGAACACCCGGCCGCAGGGTTGCCATAAAATTCTGAAAGGCGCCAAGGGGACAGGACATGGTGGCAGCGGGACAAGAGTAACAATTCAGCCCAGGAAAACAGATTTTCTTAAATGGCCCCTGATATATAGGGCTTCTCCACGGGAAAAGCCAGTAAGCGTTGGCCAGCAAAAGGAAGATATACTGACTTTTTCTGCGCAGACGTTCCATTTAGCCTATTCCGATACAGCTAAGGCATATAGTAATGGCCTTATGCCATACTACAGGCACCTCGCCTGACCGGATTCCCAGTACCAGGAGTGCAATAAAGGCGATTGTGGTAAAGAGAGGCAGATATCGCTTCATCAAAGCCTTTCTTTGACCGATCGGGTCTTCTGGCCCAGATGGACCTCTTTGTCCCGGCGGTCATCTATCTTTATAACCGTGTATACGCGTTTCGCCCCGTGAGAAAAAGTGCTTTCATGTAAGGCCTTTGCAGCAGCAAGGAGCTGATCAATATCTCCCTCGATTATTGTCCCCATGTCCGTGAGCTCATATGGAAGCTCGTGCTCTGCGAGCAGCCTCTGTATGTTTACCACAAATTCTCCCACACTTGTGGATCCGGTTCCCAGAGGAGAGACGTTTATATCCATCAGTGCCATGATGATATCTCCTTTGATCAGGTTTTACTCCACCGCCACCTGGGCCGGCGGACATCCTTCCAATACGAAGGTATAAGGAGTATGATTATAGTATAGAGTTCCAGACGCCCTGCCACCATACATAAAATTAAAACGGCCTTTGAAAGATCAGGAAGCCCTGCGAAATTCCGGCATGGGCCGACACCTCCCAACCCCGGGCCTATGTTATTTAAAGTGGCAATTACCGCCGTAGAGCCTGTAATTATATCTATTCCCTGGCCGGTTACTATCAGGGTCGCAACGATAAATACCACCACATACAAAGAGAGATATCCCAGTATCGACTGGATTACCTCTGCCTGGACCTTATGATTATCAAGTTTGATTGCCCCCACTGCCTTTGGGTGAATCAGCTTTCTTATTTGCACTCTCGTGAACTTCCAGAACATAAGTATTCGAACCTGTTTGATACCACCGCCGGTAGAACCTGCCATTCCCCCCAAGAACATAAGGGCGACCAGGGTAAATTTGCACGCAGGCGCCCACTGATCAAAATCCGCTGTGCCAAAACCGGTGGTAGTAAGTACGGACCAGGCCTGGAAGGCGCCGTATCTCAGGCTATCCAACCATGAATCATAGGTGCCGAACACGATGTTTACAAGCATGATCAATATGGTAGCAAAAATACCCATACCAAGGTAAAAGCGGAGCTCCTCGCTCCGGCCGAATGCCTTCCAGTCACCTGAAAGCAGGCGGTAATGAAGCGAAAAGTTTATTCCGGCAAGCATAACAAATATGATTATAATAAGGTCGATCCACGGACTATGAAATGCGGCCACGCTATCGGTCCTGGTGGAAAAGCCTCCGGTAGCCAGAGTGCAAAAGGCATGGCAGACGGCATCAAAAAAACTCATGCCGGCCAACATAAGCAGCACCGTCTCAAGCGCGGTAAAGAGAAAATATACGCTCCATAAGATCCTGGCGGTATCTTGTATCCTGGGCGCAAGACGGTCTTTTGTAGGGCCCGGCATTTCTGCCCGGAAGAGCTGCATGCCCCCGATTCCGAGTATGGGCAGAATCGCAAGTGAGAGGACTATAATCCCCATACCCCCAAGCCACTGGGTAAAGGCCCTCCAGAAGAGCAGACTGGGTCCCAGGGCCTCAACCCTTTCCAATATAGTGGAACCAGTGGTGGTAAAGCCGGACATGGACTCGAAATAGGCATCTAGATAGCCCGGGATGGCCCCGGAGAGATAATATGGCAGTGCCCCGAGGGCAGCGGCAGCAAGCCAGCTGAAGCTCACGATGGCAAATCCCTCTCTGTGGCCTATTTCAGGCCCTGAGACGCAAGACCAGGCAAGTCCGCCTCCAAGCACAAATCCGATTGCACTTGAGATGACAAAAGCCTGCCAGATCCCATCGGCATAATAAATACTGAATCCGATGGGGATCAGAAGGGCGGCAGAAAGGAAGATAAGGAGCCAGCCCAACAGGGCCCCGATAGTACCCAGTCTCATGAGGCAAGAAACTGTTCTGTCATGGGAACCGCCTTTTTCATGCTGAAGATTATCAGCCGATCTCCGGCCTTCAGCACCGTATCTCCCGAGGGAATGATTACCTTTCCTTGCCTGACCACTGCCCCAAGATTGGTGCCCGGAGGAAAGTCTACAGACTTTAAAGGCTTATTTACGTGCGCCCAACGCTCGGAGACCACGAGCTCCACCACCTCTGCCTCGCTCCCAAGTAATGTGGCAACGGAAAGTACAGCGCCCCGCCTCACAAAACGCAGAATCATATTGGCTGCCACAAGCCTTGGGCTGAGGGCAACGTCTATGCCCAGCTTCCCGAGGAGCGGGATAAAATCCGGACGGCTTATGCGGGTTATGCACTTCTTTGCGCCGTGATACTTCGCGAGGAGGCTTGAAAGGATATTTGTGGTATCTCCATCCGTGACAGTCACCACGAGATCTGCCGTGTCTATTCCCTCTGACAGCAAATCATGGGCGTCCAGACCGTCAAAGTTAAGTACTACGGCATTGCTTAAATGCTCGGCAAGATGCTCGCATTTTATCGGATCGGCCTCTACAAGGACCACGTCCACCTTCTGTTGTTCCATGGCCTTGGCTACGCGAAAGCCGACACGGCCCCCACCGATGACAAAGACCTTTTTAGGGGCCGTGCTCCACAGGTTGAACAAATCTTCCACTGCTGCCATGTCCCTGCGCCTTACAACTACGTAAATCCGGTCCTCAGCCTGGATGAGATCGGCACCCCTGGGAACGATAGTCTCGCCGTCCCTGACTATGGCTACTATTACAAAATCATAGAGTCCTCTTAAATCCTTCAGATCAGCCAGGGTTATACCACAGATAGGATTGTCTTTCTTTATCTGGTACCCGACCAGTACGACCTCTCCGCTGGCAAAATCAACTACCTCAAAGGCCTCCGATACCTCACTGATCCTGATTATCTCATGTGCCACGACCTGATCCGGGTTAATCAGGAGATCTATGCCCAGGCGATGCTCATTCAGTGGAGAAGCGCCGGAAAAATATTCCTCGTTCCTGACCCTGGCCACGCTGCGTAATACGCCATACTCCTTTGCCATGATGCAGGCGATCAGATTGACCTCGTCTATGTCGGTGACAGCAATAAAAAGATCGGCCTTTGCAATACCGGCTTGTTCAAGGATCCCTGCAGAGGCCCCGTTTCCCTCAATGGTAAGTATATTGAGATTTTGCTCCAGGCTCTTGAGGCGGTCTGCATTTCTGTCTATAAGAACGACTTCATGGTCTTCCCCTGAGAGCTGCTGACAGATATGACGACCTACCTCACCGGATCCAATAATGACTATACGCATGTTATAACATCAGGCTCTTTAGTAATTTTCCAATGGATAGAGTATCTACTATTATACGACGCCTGCCTCGAAGTGGATAGCCTTCTCCCGGGTTTCAGGCCGGCCCGGTTCTCAGCAAAGCACAGATTGCACCTGGTTGCGTGTAACATGGCATGGGAGTGAAAATAAAAAAGGATTGCGATCCGGTTGCTTATAATCCGCCTGATATTGGAGGCGGCGCCCGGACTTGAACCGGGGAATAACGGTTTTGCAGACCGTCGCCTTGGCCACTTGGCTACGCCGCCTCAAAATGCAGGTGATGCTTAACATAAGGCATATACTTTGACAAGCCCGTGATTATTCCGTATCTGGAAATAAGGTCTGGGAAAATCTTGTGCGGATCAAAAAAAGGTGGCAGCGCTGAAGGCTGCCACCGAATCATCAATATATCAATATAGAAATTGATCAGGGACTGGTACCGGAGGAACTGCTGGGTGATGAGCCGGAAGAGGAATTGCCGTCCTTTTTGCTTTTTTTATCAGAGTCTGACTCAGACTTTTTTGAATCAGTAATTCCGCTCTTTTTTCCTCCATAATCGGTTACATACCAGCCGCTACCTTTCAAATGAAAGGATGAATGGGAAATCAGTTTGTGCAGTTTGCCGCCACAGGATTTACACGTAGTAAGCGGCGCGTCAGAAAACTTCTGCCAGTTTTCTATAACTTCTCCACAGGATTCACACTCATACTCATAGATAGGCATAAGCTAACCTCCATCCAATAATTTTACTTGGATTCCCCGGATCCGTTCGACGTTATTTCCTTACAGGCACAGACCAACGGATCAGATCAGGTATATAATCGATACTCAATTTTTATTCAACTGTGAATGTGGAAGAAATCGATCAAGGACCGTATCCAGACCTCTGACTTTTACAGGTGTCAATATGTCCTGGGTTACCAGATGTACCTTCTGCTCCTCCACATTGCGGTCATTAAATTCAGGGTGACAAAAATAACGACTGAACCTCATTATGTGAACAAATTCATGGGTAATTACATATATTAAAAAAGGAAGCAATCTCTCTCTCTTTCCTCCGGATGTCTGGTCCAGGATATTGTGATCATGGAGGCAAATTCTGTAAAACTTGCGGCTGTCCCGGCCACTCTGTTTCTGCGTTATGTCCTTTCCGTAACGAACAAGATGTGCAAAGGCCTCGCCGGGGTATTCCCATGAACTGATTTCCCTGAGTGTCTTGACCTCATAGGGATTCCTTACCCAGTAGTTGCTGGAAATGGAAAAGTAATCGCTTATTACGTCTTCCGAGACAGATATCGCTTCGTCCAGGACCTTGACATGATCAGGTTCGAAGTACCTCAGCTGCATAATACCTTGCATCCCGGGCTTTTTGAGCAGAATCATGTTTCATGGTTTTTGCAGTATAATTAATCATCATTAAAATTAGTGCCGCGGCCATAGCATGTCAAGGACCCCGCTTCACAGCTATACTTATAGATCTATACGAAAAGAGACACAAATGCGAACTTATTCACATCCACCAGGCCGAGGTCGGTCAGCTTCAGCGCAGGGATAACCGGCAAAGCCAGAAAACTCAATGTCATGAAGGGATTCTCCAGGTGACTTCCCAGGGCAGAGGCCGCTGACAGAAGATCATCCATCTCTTTGCGTACAATCTCAAAAGGGGCCTCTGACATGAGGCCGGCAATCGGCAAGGACATTCTTGTCAGCAACTCTTTGCCGGCAACTGCCGCAAGGCCGCCTCCCACCTCGATTACCGCATGGGCAGCAGCGGTCATGTCAGCATCGTTAGTGCCTACTACTATGAGGTTGTGAGAGTCGTGGGCCACTGTGCCGGCCAAGGCGCCTTTTTTCAGGCCTATACCCTTGACAAAACCCAGACCTATGTTGCCTGTGGCACGATGTCTTTCGATAACTGCGAGTTTGAGGATATCCTGGTCTACGTCGGCCACGGCAAGACCGTTTCTATGTCTTGCAGGCAGTTCTAATGCCTCGGTTACGATCTGCCCTTCAACCACTCCGATAACGCGGATCCGCTCTCCCTGAACCGGGATCTCAAGGCTCAGGCCCTCTGAAACAACATTTATAGAAGAGGAGACAACGCATGACTTTTGCGGGGCACCAAATAACGGGCTGTTATTTTCAGCCACCAGGCGACCTTTGCTGAAGACCTTTTCCACAGAGAAATCCTTCAAATCATCCAGTATTACCAGATCGGCGCGGTATCCGGGGGCCACTGCACCCCTGTCATAAAGGCGAAAGCGTTCCGCAGGGTTCAGGGTTACCATCTGAATGGCAGTAACAGGATCCAACCCTTCCTGCACTGCCAGGCGGACAGAATAGTCCATGTGGCCGAGATCCATTAAATCCTTTGGATGTCTGTCGTCTGTCACAAAGAGGCATCGGCGGGCGTTATGAGCCGTAACCACCGGCAACAGTTCGGTCAGGTTGCGTACAGTGGTTCCCTCGCGGATAAAGAGGTACATCCCTGCACGAAGCTTCTCCCGTGCCTCTTCAGGCCCGGTACATTCGTGGTCTGAGCTTATGCCTGAAGCTACATACGCCTGCAGATCACGGCCGGTGAGCCCTGGACAGTGTCCATCAATGGGCAGGCCCCGCTGGGTGGTAATTTCCAGCTTGGCCAAAACATCCGGAAGGCGATGAAGCACGCCCGGAAAGTTCATCATCTCTGCCAGGCCTATTACCCGCGGCTGGTCAAAAAGGGGGGCCAGATCCTGTGCAGACAGCGCTGCTCCTGCTGTTTCCAGATGGGTGGCGGGAACACAGGAAGATGCCATAACAAAGACTGTGAGAGGCAGGCCTTCGCTGGCCTCCAGCATATAGCGGATACCTTCGAGCCCCAGGACGTTTGCGATCTCGTGGGGATCGCAGACAACGGCAGTCGTGCCTCTTGGAACCACGGCTCGGGCGAACTGATAAGGTGAGAGCATCGTGCTCTCGATGTGAAGGTGGCCGTCAATAAAGCCTGGGCAGACATACTTGCCTGAAAGATCCAGGACATTAATTGCTTCGTATCCTTCGCCAACACCTGTGATGATTCCTTTGGCCACGGCCACGTCGGCCCGGAGTATCTCGCCTGTGAAGACATTGACCACCTTGCCGTTTTTGAGCAACAGTTCCGCTGCTTCCTCGCCCCGTCCAAAACGGATGATCTCGCCTAAACTCGGATTCATATTCATTGCTGAACCATAGTACATTACATCAGATTAAGTGGACACTTCCTGTTTTTACATTAAACCCTCTTCACGGGCGATTGCAAGACACCTTAACCGGGAGAACATAGCAGGGATTCATTATAAGACTTTAAGTCTTTCAACATATCAGGCCGATAACAAATTCAGGTAAATGAAAAATAATAATAGCATTTCACTGGGAGGTACTCACTTACTATGGCCAAGATAGATGCTTTTTTCAAATTGCTGCATGAACAAAGGGCATCGGACCTCCATATGGTATCGGGTTCTCCTCCGGTATTTCGAGTCAGGGGCAGCCTGAAACGCATAAAATACAAAGTCCTTGAAAATGATGAATTAAAGGCGATGCTCTATGAAATCGCCCCTGAGTATAAAATCAAGGTCTTTGAAGAAACCGGGGATGTGGACTTTGGATATGAAATCCCGGGTCTTGCCAGATACAGGGCCAACTTTTTCATGCAGAAAAATGGCATCGGTGCCGTATTCAGGGAGATTCCCAGTAAAATTATGACTTCGGAACAACTGGGACTCCCTGATGTCATGACCAAGCTGGCCATGCTGCCCAGGGGTCTTATTCTGGTTACAGGGCCGACCGGAAGCGGGAAATCCACCACCCTGGCTGCGATTATAGATCATGCAAACCGCAATCGTAATGATCACATCATCACCATAGAGGACCCTATAGAGTTTGTGCATGAAAGCAAAAGGTGTCTTGTCAATCACAGGGAAGTGGGCTCCCATACCAAATCCTTCAGTGCGGCTCTGAGAGGGGCCCTCCGTGAGGACCCGGACATAATTATGGTAGGTGAAATGAGAGATCTGGAAACGATTTCTCTGGCTATCGAGGCGGCGATGACAGGTCACCTGGTTATGGCTACCCTGCATACTATCAGTGCAGCAA
The DNA here is from genome assembly GCA_003194485.1 of Deltaproteobacteria bacterium. NCBI lineage: Bacteria > Pseudomonadati > Myxococcota > Myxococcia > Deltaproteobacteria bacterium. Next base: position 13,908 of record PQXD01000017.1, on the reverse strand, counting down.
TGACGGTTGACAGGGTTATCGAGATTTTTCCAGCTCACCAGCAGGCCCAGATCCGTTCGACCCTTTCTGATGCCCTGAGGGCCGTAATATCGCAAACAATATTCAAGAGGATTGATATAAAAGGGAGATGTGTTGCCTTTGAGATCTTGATTGCCACTCCGGCTGTCAGAAATCTTATACGTGAGAGAAAGACCTACCAGCTCCAGTCAGCTATGCAGACAGGCAAGAAATTCGGCATGAGCACCCTGGACGATGCCATAATGGGACTGATGCAAAATAATTGGATAGACCCGGACGAGGCCTATAACAAGTGTGTTGATAAGGAGAAGTTTAGGCCATTCGCCAGAAGTGCGCCTGCCGACTTCACAGAGGTTGGTTGATATGAAACAGGCAGACCTGGATTCAATTTTAACCAGGATGATCAGTGTCCACCCAAGGATATCTGATCTGAACTTTACAGTAGGCCGGCCATGTCAGATAGTAGCGGATGGCAGGCTTCATCCTGTTGTCATGGATAATATAGTCACAGGTCAGCTGGTCCCTTTCCAGACAGAGCAAATGGCTCTGGCCTTAATGAACGATGACCGGCGCCTCTTGGTGGACCTGTTTCGCCACGGCTCGTGTGACCTGTCCTACTATTTGCCTGACGGCCCCAGATTTCGCGTAAATGTGTTTTCCCAAAGAGGGGTATACAGCATTGCAATGCGCAAACTGGAAAGCGAGGTCCCTACTATTGAGAGTCTAGGATTGCCGGATTGCTTCAGGGCAATGGCCAGGGAAAAAAATGGGATAATACTGTTTACAGGTGCCACCGGAACCGGCAAGACCACGTCTCTTGCCACCATTTTGGACGAGATCAACAGGAGTGAGCATCTCCATGTGATCACCCTGGAGGATCCAATTGAATTCGTGCATCATCATAAAAAGGCGACTTTTAACCAGAGGGAACTCGGCAAGGACTTCGATGCCTTTGCGAGCGGATTGAGAGCGGCCCTGCGCCAGGCACCTCATGTGATACTGGTTGGAGAAATTCGTGACAGAGAGACAGTGGATGTGGCCCTTAACGCTGCAGAGACAGGTCATCTCGTATTCAGCACCCTTCATACGATAAGCGCCAGCAACACAATCAATCGTATTTTAGGTATGTACACATCAGAAGAAGAGCATCAGGTCAGGTTCCGCCTGGCGGATTCGCTGCGCTGGGTGGTGGGACAGAGACTGCTGCCCAAAATAAAGGGGGGAAGGGCGGCCATCTTTGAAATCATGCGGAATAACATCCGTGTCAAGGATTCCATCATAAACGGAGAAAGCGAAGGAAAGACATTCTACGAGATCATAAAAAATGGTCAGTCATATAATATGCAGACCTTTGACCAGAATATTGTCCGGCTTTTCGAACAAGGTGTTATTGACGAAGAGACATCTATGGCTTATGCCAGCAGCCGGGCAAGCGTGCGCCAGGGAATTGATCAGGTCAAGGCCAGGAGAGGTGAGAAGACATCCGATATTGATGAATTGAGCATAGATATGGACTGGGGAAAATCCATATAAGCATCGGAGATTGTAAGGTGGATATAATTTGTACAGGCTGTAACAGGCATTTCAAAGTAGCTGACGAAAAACTGCTGTCAGGCGGGACAGTGTATTTTACGTGTCCCAATTGTAGAGAGCGGATAGAGATCAAGCCCGCCTCCAAGACAAAACCGCTGCCAACAGACGAAAAGAAGGCTACAGATGAGTCACGAGGCTTTGAATATTTTGAGCCGGGCAGCAAGACGGCACTCGTCTATTGTCCCGGGCCCCAGACAAGGAAACTGCTGCAGAAAGAGCTGACATGCCTGGGGTATAAGTCGAGGTTTGTCAATCAACAGGATGATATCAAGTTCAGATTTAGATATCATATATACGACCTGGTTCTTTTGTATCAAGATGGACCTGAGCCGGAGGACGATCTTGTCGATATCATGAAATATTTAAGGCCTCTGATGATGGACATGCGCAGAAAGATCTTCGTGGTTTATATTCATCCGGGAGGAGATCGCTTTGACTCCATGCAGGCCTTTTCAATAGGGGTAGATTTAACAATAAGTCCTTCCGGATTAGGACATCTTTCCGAAATTCTCTCTCCGGCTCTCAAGGCCAAGGAAATGGCCTACAAGGTCTTTTTTGAATGCAAGGCCAAGGTGGAAATGGAGATATTCTAGAAAAACTGATTAATATCCAGTCAGTTCCAAGAAGTTATTCGAAACTTGTGTCTTTTACCATTTCCGGGGTTCTATAACAGTCTTTCACACCTCATTCCAATTCTTCATCAATCAGTGTATTTTTGTTTTTAATACTTGCCCTTGAATTTATTGAAGCAACGCGGCAGATGGGGTATTTTCAACGGGATCAGTGTTGAATTGAGACTGGGCTTAAAGCCTGCAGAAAGGTGTATAATGGACAAATATAACCTTGACCGTCGTGGCTTTTTACAGGGATTAGCCGGTGCCGCTGTCATGCTGACCGGTCTTTCAGATGCATCAGCAGAGCATCCGCCGGCTGGGGCAGCAAGGGCCGGGCAAAAAAAGACAGCTATTCCTGATATCCGAAAATACAGGGGCTTAATCGGGGCATTAAAGGGATTCTCGGCAACTATTATCCGGGAACATCTGGCCCTTCTTGAAAGATATCGCCATGAATTGTCCGAAGTGGAATCACAGGACCGGACAATTGATCTTGCTTTGGCCGATCCGCTTGCCAGCAAATGGCGCAACCACACCCTGACCTGGATCGAGCTGCACAACGCGGTCAGGCTCCATGAATTGTATTTTGATACATTGACACCCAAGAGCCTTAAGCCCGGCCAAAAGATCGGCAAGATCCTGGAGGAATCATACGGTTCTTTTGATCAGTGGTGGGTAAAATTCAGGGCCACTGCCATGGCAGTACGCGCTTGGGGTGTGCTTGGGTGGGATAATCAATCAAGACGACCGGTGATTTCCGGTCTGGATAATGACTCCGAATGGCCCTTGGGGGTTGAACCCTTACTGGTTGTGGATATGGCTGAGCATGCGTATGTACTGGATTTTATAGGACAACCTCTGGCCTATCTGGATGCCTGGCTGGCAAGAGTCAACTGGGTGGTTGTGGATTCCAGGCTGGCCAGGGTCTCTGAATAATAACAGCAATCCGTCAGGTTTAAGTGCCTCGGAGTTGATAAGGAAGGATGATGATGAAGGTCAGAAAGGCAGTGGTCCCGGTGGCAGGCCTTGGAACAAGATTTCTGCCTGCCACAAAGGCAATTCCAAAGGAGATGCTGACCGTAGTGGACCGGCCAACCATTCAGTACATTGTGGAAGAGATAGTTGCATCCGGCATAAAAGAGGTGGTTCTGGTAACTGCCTCCGGAAAATCAGCCATTGAAGACCATTTTGATTACTCCTTTGAGCTTGAGACTTTTTTGGCCCAGAAGGGTAAAATGGATCTTCTCAGGGAGGTTCGCTATATATCCGGTCTCATCGAGGTTGTCTCGGTCCGCCAGAAAGAACCTCTGGGCCTCGGACATGCTGTAAAGGTCACGGAGCCGGTAGTCCGCGGTGAACCATTCGTAGTCGTACTCGGCGATGACCTGGTGGATGCAACGGTCCCGTGCGTCTTTCAAATGCTAAAGGTCTTCGAAGAATTCCAGCAATCCATTGTCGCCGTGCAAAAGGTCCCCTTTGATGAAACTCACAGATACGGGATAATAGAGGGTGAAAAAGTGGCGGAAGGGATCTACAAAGTACAGAGGCTCATTGAAAAGCCTGCGCCCGGTACCTCCAGGTCCGACCTTGCCATAATCGGCCGGTATGTATTAAGGCCCGAGGTATATGGTTGCCTGAACAGGACCCTTCCCGGGGTGGGCGGTGAAATACAGCTGACAGATGCCCTTGACTGTCTCCGAAAAGAACAGGGACTATATGCTTATGAGTTTAAGGGCAAGAGATATGACGCGGGAGACAAGATGGGATACCTCCAGGCTACTGTGAGCTTTGCACTTGAACATTCGGATCTGGGCGGACGATTTAAAAAATACCTGAAGAAGCTGGTCGCTGATCTGGATGAGTGATGAAGATTTTCCCCTGGCCGTGTGCAAGACACCTGCTGAGCTCGATTCTCCAGGCAGCAATCAGCTTATAGATGTTATAGTGCCACTGCCCATATACAGGGCGCTTACATATATCTTGCCGGGAGATACCCTTTTCCCCCCTAAAAGCGGCCGGGTCCTGGTTCCCGTAAGTGGCAGAAACATGGTGGGAATGGCATGGGGAGCCCCTGTAAAGAAGCCGCCTCCCGTGGATTTTAAAAAGGTTATAAGGATACTTGACCAGAGTCCTCTCTTGCCTGAATCACTTATCGGTTTTCTCGAGTGGACCTCCTCATACTATTTTCATCCCATAGGACAGGTCATAGCAGAGTCTTTGCCTCCGGGTCTCTTGTCTGCCCGGAATCGACGCATATCCCAAATCAGTAACGGTCTGCCGAGAAAGGGGGACTGCCGGCCGGAGTTTCTGCCCTGGACATCTGAGATTCCCTTGCAACTCACCTGGGAACAGGAAGAATCGGTCAATGCCGTTTGTGATGCCATTTCCACCAGGACCTATCACCCCATACTTGTGCACGGAGTGACTGGAAGCGGGAAGACAGAGGTCTATATTCGGGCCGCCGAGGCGTGCGTCAGGCAAAACCGAAGCGTATTGGTGCTGGTGCCTGAGATAGCCATGACCACGCAGGCAGTGGGCTGGTTTGTCTCCAGGTTTGGTGATGAGGTAACAGTGCTTCACAGCGGTCTGACAGAGGCCCAGAGAAGGGATCAGTGGTTCAGGATAAGAGAGGGAAAGAGCAGAATAGTTGTCGGTACACGATCCGCCATTTTTGCCCCCTTATCCGATATAGGTCTCATTGTAGTGGACGAGGAGCACGATCCCTCGTACAAGCAGTCAGAAAAACTCCGATACCAGGCAAGGGACCTGGCCCTGCTGCGCGGCCGGATGTCAGATGCAACGGTGATACTGGGGTCTGCCACTCCATCTGTATCCAGTTTTATGAACACCCTTACCGGCAAGTACCAGCTGATTACCATGAAAAAACGAGTGGCCGGGCGGCCTCTTCCCGAGGTAGTGATAGTGGACCGCAGGGAAAAAGAGAAAGGGGACCGATATCAAAAGTCGGAATCAGCAAGACCTGAATGGCTCTCCAAAGAACTTATAGAGGCTGCAAGGGATACCTTGGAAAGAGGCGAGCAGGTCCTTCTGTTTCTCAACAGGCGGGGTTTTGCAACCTATGTTTTCTGTCCTGATTGCGGATACGTGTTCAGGTGTCCGCACTGTGAGGTCACGCTCACGTGGCACCGCGGAGATAGAAGACTAAAGGGCGGGAAAGACGGGGTGCTCCGCTGTCACTACTGCGGGATGGAGTCGGCTGCCCTGCCGGTATGCCCGCAATGCGCGGGGCAGGCGGTCAAGGCCTTCGGTTATGGCACCGAAAGGATCGCAGCCGATCTCAAAGGGCTTTTCCCCGGTGCCAGGATCGCAAGACTTGACAGGGATACCGTACGAACCCGAAGGCATATGGAGGAGGTCATCCTTGATTTCCGGAAAGGGCGTCTTGATGTACTTGTGGGTACGCAGATGATCACCAAGGGTCATGACTTCCCCGGCCTTACCCTTGTAGGTATATTATGGGCGGATTTATCCCTGAATTTCCCCGAATATCACGCGGCCGAGAGGACTTTCCAGCTCCTTGCCCAGGTGGCAGGCAGGGCTGGCCGGGGGAAACGGCCGGGCAGGGTATTGATTCAGACGTGGCTGCCCGATCATTATGTTCTGAAATGTGCGGTTACCCATGACTTCAAAGCCTTTTTTGAAAAGGAATCCGGGTTTAGAAAGGCCCTGGGGTATCCGCCTTTTGCGCGGCTGATTAATCTCCGATTCTCAGGCCGGAAAAAGGCCCGGGTCTGCAATACAGCAGATAATGCGGCAAGATTGGCAAGGAAACTGGCAATAGGTATCAGGGGAAGGTCTCAGGTCGAGGTCCTGGGGCCCGCTCCGGCACCCAGAGCGAAAATCAAAGACCGTTACCGGTGGCAGGTACTCCTTAAATCCGCATCGCTTTCGGATTTAAGGGCGCTGTACTCCGGTCTTCTGTCAAGGAAAGCGGACATTATCCCTTCCGGCGTGAGAATGGAAGTGGATGTGGATCCGTACGGCCTGCTTTGATTCCAGGGGAAATCGAACCAGTCGAATACAGGCATCATGCTTGGCCTTGCTTAAGACCAAATTGGAGATGGTGGTCACGCCCCCACTTGTAAATATTCGGTGAACCCGTTATATCCTGCCTTGGAGCGGTTACCTTTTTCCGGGTTTCAACCCAAATTATGCACTTCAAACACCGAACAATAAGGAACAAATAGAAAAATCAGTAAATTATGGTGTATTGTCCAGTTTGGAATGTTCACCCAAAAGGTGCATTCCACCGGAGTTAAAAATTGTTCGGTATTTGAAGCCACAAGGGGCAGCCAATTTTACTAAATCTGCTTTGTTGTCAGGCACTTGAAGTACAAAAGTACGTCTGCGTGCCTTCCGCCTCGCATCTTTGGCAAACTTGGCTGCTGCATAATTCGGGTTCAAAGCTCACTCATTGCAGATTTACCCCCACTTTTGTGTTTCACTACAAAGAACACAGAGAAAGAATAGGGAAAATTCTCTTAAGTGGAGCATATGCTGACGTCAGCGGCAACGAAATCCGGAAATATCTTTTGCAATTTCTTGTCGAAACTCAAAAGTTTTTGTGCTTGATGTTTCTTTGCCTGTTCAACGATGATTATATCCGCGAAATCTCCCCCCTCTCTGTATCGAACTGCGGCTTTCTGGACGACAAGTTTATCCGGCACTGCATATGTCGGCGCAGACATCAATGTATCCAGAAAACCAGCGATTTCATTCCGCGGACAACCGTAAACTGACTCAAGAACCCAGACTGTCTCAATTAGGACCTCGCTCAGGATCAAGACCTGCTGGGAGCCGGCCTCTGCATGACTTACGGCCGCCTGGACAGCTCTCGCCTGGTCTGGATTATCCTCGATTAAGAGCCTAACCAGGGCGTTCGTGTCGAGCGCGATCACGCCTTGCCTCTCCCGATCTGTCGATTCTTGATAGCAAGTTCCATCTCGTCAATTGAAACAGGCCCTTCGAGTTTCCGGTGCTTGAGTATGCCAAAAATGTCTGAAGCCGGCCTGTTGGCGCTCGTAATCAAGGCCTTTCCTTCGCCAAGCGGTGTAAAAACGACCTTGTCAGACGGTCCTACCTTGAGAATTTTACGGATTTCTTTCGGAATGGTCACCTGACCCTTTGATGATACTGTACCTGCCAACATAATTTTTCCTTACTATTCATTTTTTTCTTTACTTAGTATTAACAAGTAGGACATATACGGACAAATGTCAAGCCTGTCAGATTACGGGAACTGATTTGTTGCAGGACGGAGATGGGAAGGGTAAGATGTGATCGAGACGCCGCTGCGCCATTTGTTGCGGTCTCACGGCTTCTTCCCCAAACGGATCTTGAGGCGTCTTAAACGCTCTCCACGGTAAATCGAGACCAGAACTTCTTCTTCAGGCTCTTTGGTCAGTAGTATCCGGATTGCCGTAGCATATGATGTTACTTCTTCGCCGTCAATGGCAACAATAATGTCTCCTCCTGCAGGGTAGAGACGATTCCCGAGGCGGAGCTCCTTCTCACTCCCTTTTATACCTCCCCTGGCAGCAGGACCTCCGGGTACCACATTCATCACAATAGCCCCTTTTTCAACCGGCAAATCAAGAAGCCTGGCCAGGGCCGGGGTGACATTCTGCAGGTTCGCCCCCAGCCAGGCACGCGCCACGTAGCCTTTGGAAATAAGCTGTGAGGCCACCCATTCAATGGTCTCAGAGGAAATAGCAAATCCCATTCCAAGGATATGTCTTGAGGGACTGAATATCAAAGTATTTATCCCGATTACCCTGCCGGATGAATCAATGAGCGGTCCACCGGAAGTGCCTGGATTTATGGATATATCAGTCTGGATTACGTCGTGGACTACACGTCCGTCAGGTCTGGAAATACTGCGTCCGATGGAACTGATCACGCCCTGTGACACTGTGTATCCTGTTCCGAAAGGATTCCCCAGCGCAAAGACCTTCTGGCCTATGCCGGGCTTTGTAGCTGCAAGTTGCATCGGGTCCAGGGATTCAAGTTCCCTTTGAGGCGCCCGCAACTCGAGCATTGCAAGATCGGTTTCACTATCGGTTCCTACTAGCCTGGCAGGCCACTTGCAGCCGTTAGACAAGACAACTTCAATGGAGTGCACGTCACTGACAACGTGATAATTTGTTAAGACGTGTCCGTGATAATCCAGGATAAACCCGGAGCCTGAACCTTTGTGAGGTACCGGATCCAGGTAAAAGTCGGGCGCAATCGCTGTGCTGGTTACGTTTACGACCCCTTTTGAGAGTTTCCTGCAGAGATTGACAGTATGCCGTTCGTCTTTCGTGAGTCCCATGCAGGACAAAGGACTCAGAAAGACAGCAGCGAAAGCATAGAATAGGATACATTTTGAAATGAATCCGACCACGGGTCTATAGTCCTCCCATTTTAATGGCCGCAGCCACTATCAGAGCCAGTATCAAACGGTAATATACAAAGGGATAAAATGTGTGCCTGGCAAGGTGGCGCATCAAAAAGGCTATGACTAAGTATCCGGAAAGGCCTGCAGCAATAAAGCCCCAGAGAAAGTCCATGCCCAGAGTCCCAAAACCATCCTGCCAAAGCTTAAGTCCTTCATATAAACCTGCTCCTGCAATTATGGGGGCGGAGAGCAGAAACGAGAAGCGGGCCGCGGCCCTCCTTTCAAACCCCAAAAATAGTGCTATTGTCATGGTTATCCCGCTCCTTGAGACACCGGGCACGATGGCAAGGGCCTGCGCTGTTCCAACGCTAATGGCATCTTTCCAGCCGAATTTTTTAAAACTGCGCTTATGGGATGCCAGGCGTTCTGCCAACCACAGGAACAGGGCAAATCCGGAAAGGGTTGCCACCACTATCCACGGGGAACGGAATGCAGTGGAAGCAGCCCCTTCCAGGAAGTAACCCAGAAGGGCTCCCGGTACAGTGCCTATCAGGACGAGGAAAAGAAGCCGTCTGTCTCCCTTTTTTGACGTTTTTCCAGGGACCAGAGATTTTGCCATGCCTGACCAGTCCTGCCAAAAATATAAAAGGACCGAGATCAAGGTGCCCAGATGCAGGGTGACATCAAAAGCAATGGAGGTATCCTTGAGACCCAGAAAATACTCGGCCAGAACGAGATGGCCGGAGCTGGACACTGGCAAAAACTCGGTAACGCCCTGAAGGATCCCAAGAAATAAGGCCTCTGTAGTGATCATGTCCGTATTGTGCAATTATGAAATATTGGATAAAAAGAAATCTTCAAATATTAACATCCTTCATGATTTGAAATTGGGAAAAACACAAAGATGCAGATGCGTTACCTAATTTCGAATTTCCAGTTTCGACATCGGCATTCAATTTGATAATACACGCTTTTTCGAAAAAAGTGCAAACTGATAAATGAATGATGACGAATAAAAAGGCCCCTTTGGGCCAGTTGCTGATGATAGGCATACCAGGCACGGATCTGGATCCGGAAAGCCTTTTACTTATAAGAGAGCATGGAGTAGGAAACTTCATCCTCTTTACAAGAAACGTAAGGGGAGGTCCTGACCAGACAAAGGAACTCTGCGATGACCTTAATGAGGCCTGCGCCGATGCCGGACTTCCTCCACCCCTGATAGCTGTTGATCAGGAAGGAGGACCTGTCCAGAGACTTGCTCCCCCTTTTTGGCCGGGAATTCTTTCCAACCAGGAAGTGGCTCTATCCAAAAATCCGGAGACCCAGGTCAATATCCAGGCAGAGACCGCTGCAAAGATCCTTGATTCTCTGGGAATAAGGCTCAATATGGCGCCTGTACTGGATCTGGCTCCAGCCGGGACCGAAGGTATCCTGAAAGGCCGTTCCTATGGGCCTGATCCCCAAGAAGTATCAATCCTTGGAGAAAAGTATATCCGGACACTGCAGGCCAACGGAGTAGGAGCCACTGCCAAACACTTCCCGGGCATAGGTCGTGCTGGAAAAGATCCCCATTTTCAGCGACCCGTGGTCACTGCCCCGAGGAAGACATTGATGCATGAGATGTCCCCATTTCGCGCGAGTGTAGAGGCAGGCGTCAAGGCCGTAATGACCTCTCACGTGGTGTTTACCGCACTGGACCCGGATGAGCCCGCCACCTTTTCAAAGATCATAGTAAATGAACTCCTCCGCCGTGAGTTGGGTTTTCAGGGTCTATTGCTGACCGACGATCTTGAGATGGGGGGAATTACCGGTCACGGCTCCTTGGGCGAGGCAGCGGTAAGGGCGATTCTGGCGGGGCATGATCTCCTGCTGATTTGTCACAGGTTCCAAAGGATAAGAGAGGCATTAGACTCATTAGAAAAAGCCTGGTCCCAGGGCGTACTTGATACCGGAAAACTGGACCTGAGCCTTACGCGGAAAATGTTGAGTTTTGAATGTTGAATTTTAAATTGCAAGAATACTATTTTTATTCATTAATTCAGCATTCAACATTCAACATTTAAAATTCTCCAACAATAGATGGAACCGCTCACCTGATCACTCCGGAGATGACCTTTGTGTTCCCCCCTGGTAAAATCTCTTTTTTCACTTCAGAGAAATGGCCCCTAAAGAAGCTTTCCTCCTGTCTGAGAAGGGCCTTAGATCCCAAATTCCCTGCTACCAACATTCTGATATAAAAAAGGACCTTAATAAACTTTTTTTTGGGGACCTCGTGCTCCATCATGCAGAACCTGCCCCCGGTCCGGCAGACCCTTTTGATCTCCATAACGGTCTTCTCTCTTACCTCCCCCTTTAGTTCATAAAATGCATGGGAGCAGGTTACAGCCGAAACAGTCTTATCCTTGAAAGGGAGATGCTGGACCTCGGCCTGTATCAGGACTATGTTTTTTATGCCTCTCTTGCGTATTTTCGCAGCAGCCTTCTGGAGCATTCCGCTTGAGAAGTCGAGCCCAACCACCAGGCCACTGCTGCCCACCTTCTCAGCCAGGAAAGGTGGAACAGATCCTGTCCCTGTACAGAGATCCAGGGCAACGTCCCCTGTCTTGAGTCCTGTTCTGTCGGCCAGGGCACGACGAAGACGGCCCTGGACGTCGCGGGAGTGGAGTTCAATAATACGGTCGTAGACCTTTGAAAACAGATTGTAGTAAGATTGTCTGAGTGAGCTCATAGTTAAAGTTAGTCCAGACATCGTCAAGTGGTCAAGTAGTCAAGTGGTTAAGTGGTTGTTATTATACCAGCAAATAGCTTTGGTTCGAAAATTGGACAGTCGATGCTGGTTCGAATCCTAATATGCTGAATTATTTATAATTTTTTCCAACTCGACTACTCGACCACTCAACTATTTAACGAGGTCTGTAGTCAGTATAAAGTTAAGTGTTTAAAGACTTCATTGATTAGTATATGTTTCCGTTGTAAAAAGTCAAAAATTACCACAAAAGATTTTCTCTGCGACCTTTGCTGCTACACGTCAGATTGTGCAACACACGAAAAAGAAAAGAATTATCACGAAAGCACGAAGGTACGAAAACACGAAAGGAATAGGACATATTGGATGAGTTGAATTTCAATGAAATAGGCATTGAAACCTTGGCGAGGGGAAAAGAAACGCATCAGTTTGAAGAGTTAAGCAGCAGGATAATAGGAGCTGCGATCGAGGTTCACAGGGAACTTGGTCCAGGATTTTTGGAAGGCATCTATGAGGAAGCACTGAAGATTGAATTGTCTGAACAGAGCATGCACTATGATTCTCAAAAAGAGATAAAGATAGAATATCTTGGTGTAGAAATTGGCGTGCATCGGCTTGACTTACTTGTTGAAAAGAAAATTATTGTAGAATTGAAGGCCGTGAAAGAGCTAACAGATATCCATTTTGCCCAACTCAGGTCATATCTCAAAGCAGCGGGTCTAAGGGTGGGCTTATTGCTGAATTTTGCCAAACCCACTCTGGAGATAAGGCGGGTTGTCAACTGATTTGAGGTATCATTAGTGTTTTCGTGTTTTCGTACCTTCGTGTTTTCGTGATTAATTTTGAGAGGTTTTTTCAGCGGAATCATTCCATAATATTTTATGTCAAAAAGTGCCAAACTGAAACTGGCTATTGTCTCCCCACCCTGTATGAGGCCCGCAAGCCCTCCTCTTGGGCCTGCCGTTCTGTCGTCATATCTGAAGAAAAATTCGCCGGATATAAAGGTGAGGGCCTATGACCTGAATCTGCTTTACTACGATAGAGTCCTGGATGATCTGAAAAAGGGGAATTTTAAAATCCGCCTCTATGATTGGAATGAAGAGACCACAGCTCAAAGAGTCGGCCAGGCGGTAGATTTCCTTAAGCACGGCACACGGGAAAAATTCGACCTGAAGCTATATCATCATTTTGTCACGATATTTTTGAGCTTTGAGAACATCTTTAACGCATTCATGTCCGAAATGGCAAAAAGGCATTTGATAGGACTCTCCGTACCTGACAGGGTGAAGATATTCTTCGAGGATCTCGTCGATCCGGTCCTGGATTATGATCCGGATATGGTAGGCCTTTCGGTCCTTTTTAATAGCCAGACGGTTTTTGCTCTGCTTATGGCCGCTTTGATTAAAGAAAAAAAGGATATAAAGGTTGTTTTAGGCGGGGCCAGACTTGGGGTCATGCGTTATCCGAAGAGGCTTTTCAAGGAACCCTGGGTCTTCAGTACCAAAGACAGGACAAGGCAGTTGGAATTTGGACAATATGTTGATTTCCTTATTCCAGGGGAAGGGGAGAAGGCCTTGCTCAATCTTTGCATGGCTCAAAATGAGAAGGATCTGGCCGAGGTACCCAATCTTGTCTATGTGAAAGATCAGGAGGTCAGAAAAAATCCGCCCCATGTCATTCACGACCTCGACCAGATACCCGGGCCGGATTTTAGCGACTTTCGTCTGGACAGGTATATAGGCCCTGCGGTGGTCCTGCCTTTTTTGAGTTCAAGGGGATGTCCCTGGGGAAGATGCACATTCTGCACACACCATCATTCTTACCTGCTCTATCGGGAGCTTGAAATTGAGGAGTGTCTGAAGCAGATAAGATACCTGAAAGAACATTATGGGACGCCATTTCTTAATTTTTATGACGAGATGATCCCTCCGGACCGTTTCAGAGACCTGGCACAGGCCATAATTAATAAAGGAATAGAGATCTCCTACGCAGCATACGCCAAACCCACAAGGGAGTTCGATACTGATCTGTTTAAGCTGATTCACCGGTCCGGAGGGCGTGTAATCATGTGGGGAGTGGAGTCGGCCAGCCAGCGGGTCCTTAACCTCATGAGAAAGGGAACAAGGATCAAAGAGGTGGAAAAGGTCCTTCAGGATGCCAGGCATGCAGGTCTGATGAACCTGATATTCATAATGTTTGGTTTTCCTACTGAGACAGAGGCAGAATTTAATGAGACCTTGAATTTTCTGAGGAAGAATCAGGATTACATAAATGCCCTGTCCAAGGGAAAATTCGTCCTGGCAGAAGGTTCTCTTATCCAGAAAAAACCTGAAAAGTTTGCAATTACCGAAATCCGGGAGGCAGCGGAATCAAGAGTCTATAACAGGATCTTTGATTATCAGGTCTCAAAAGGTCTTGGTCCCGGGGAGGTGTCGGCCCTGTATGAAAAGAGTCTTAATTACTTGGAATCTATCGGATTCACCCCCCGTTTCGGGGCCTATCGGGAGCACCTTCTGGCATATGCCGCATCAAGAGAT
>PQXD01000016.1 GCA_003194485.1 Deltaproteobacteria bacterium | reverse complement strand
GGGGTGGAATAAGGCTCTTATGACAATGAATCTCAATAATCAGCATTTCCAGAAAGTCCAGAGGGGCATAAGGCCAAAATTTGGCCGAATCGAAATCTTCGGCTGATATGATTTACGGGACACGCTCTACAGCGCCACATCCTGAAGGACGGGGCCTCAAGTGCGCCTTCGGCAAGGCAATTTCAGACGCCGGTGTCCATGTACAGGATATTGCCCTGATTAATGCCCACGGGACAGGAACCAGGGCAAATGACCTTGCTGAGGCCAAGGCACTGGCAGCTCTTTTGCCAGATCCTGACGAGGTGCCGATAGTTTCCACAAAGGGGTTGACCGGCCACACCCTTGGTGCTGCCGGAGCCATTGAGGCGATTTTCACGCTCCTAGCGCTTCAACATGGGCAGGCTTCCGGAACAGTCGGGTGCTCTGTTCCAGATCCGGTCCTGTCGGTGAAACCATTGCCTGAGGGCCAGACAAGCCTATTGCGCAATAAACTGGGGATATCTCAGTCCCTTGCCTTTGGCGGTGGCAATTCAGTCCTGATTTTAGAGGCGGCTTAATGATTTCCCCGGTGGCAGTCAGTGCAACAAAGAAGGTGGTATCATCAAAGGATCTTTCGGTCCCAGACTCACTTGCCAGGGCCTTGCGTCGTGCCGACGATTTCATCAGATTGGCCGTTGTCAGTGCCAAGTCAGTTATCGATCTGGCTCCGTCCCGGCAACTGTTACCAGAGCAGATCGGCACCTTCATGGGTACGGCTTACGGGCCTATAGAGACCAGTTTCAGATTTCTGGATACCCTTATTGATGATGGAGAGAGGCAGGCATCCCCTACACTCTTTTCTCACTCGGTACACAATGCGGCAGCGGGTTATGTGGCCAGGTTACTCGATATCCAGGGTCCGGCCCTTACTATGACCTCCTTTTCATGGCCTTTTCTGACTGCTATCAGCGAAGCCAGGCTGGCAGTGGATTCAGGCCGTGTCCGCAGGGCATTGGTACTTGGAATAGAGGCAAATAGTCCCGTCTTGGAAGACGCATGCAGGCAGCTTCAAGGCAATAAAGCAGTTTCTTGGCAGCCGGGAGCTGTAGCCTGGGTACTGGATACTGTTGATCAGGCAGGCAGATATGCTGTTTTACTGGAGGACACGGTGCTTACAGAAATCCCTTGCAACCCTGATGTCTTTCTGACCAGGACCGGAGAGGCCTGGAACATGGACGGCTCTATTCCTCGTGGCAGCCGTCACCCCATGGCCTATGCATATGCCTTGACTGATGCTGTTTCAAGGTTGCGTTATTCAAGCCAGAATATTATAAAATGGACTATTACCGCTCCATTTGGTCAAGCTCAACTGACATTAAGAAACAGGGATTTTGATAAGCAGGGTAAGCTCAGGGAGATCGTTGGACAGTATTAATATTCGCGGAACATTACAGGACAGACTTGTAGAGGAAATTCAGGCCGGCCTCCAGACCTATATCTGTCAGGATTTAGGTGGCGACATCCCGGATCTCGATCCAGAGACTCCCTTGGCCAACGCAGGCATTGACTCCATGGCCCTGCTTCGGATCCTGCTATTTGCGGAAGAACGCTTCGGGGTATATCTGCCTGACGAGGCCCTGACAGCCGAGAATATTTACAATCTCTCCTCCCTGTCCGCTGTCATTGCCTATTACAAGACCCATCGCTAATGACTTCCGATGTTCTTCGTGGGACTGATCTGTTTCTGGATGTACTTGACTTTGATCAGCGTCGGTCGGGCCTTGCCGGAAACCTGGTACAGTTAATCCTTTACCTGGAATCCACGCCTGAGCGGGATAGACTTGAACAACGCATAGCAGATTGGACGGCAACAGAGCCTGCCTGCCGGATTGCCATTAGCAGATCCCTGTGGAAGTTGCCGCGATGGCGTTTTCTCTCGAAGCCTGTGCCACCGCCAGTCAACTGGCACAGGGCAGTTGACCCGGCTTCAATCCTGGATCAGAGGATCAACAGCCCTATTTCCATTTCAAGACTACCTGCCTTTGCCATAGATATTATTGCGCTTGAGGACGGAGGAGCCATTCTGGCACTGACGTGGCACCACCTTCTGACCGACGCGCATGGCGGCGAGTTTCTCCTGGCCCGATTGGCCGCTACTTCATCGGCGCCGACCGGGTACCTTCCGGCTGCAGACAATTCTTCCCTGCTTTCACGCCTTAAGGAGGCCAGGCGATTCAGGCCGGTTGTCAGGCAAATGGCCGTTGGCGGAGTGACGTCCCCGGGAAGAGAAAAACCGAAGGGTCCTTTCAGGCTGGCAAGCACCTTCAGGGTAATTGAACCAGAGGCTACGGCTGTGCTGTCAAAACGGAGCCACAGGGTGCATCCCATTTTCGGGGAGACCGCCCTTTTGCTGGCCGCAGCCCTTCGACGCGTTAATATACTCTGCCGGGGCCAGGACAGGAAATATGGAGGCTATCTTGTTCCTGTCCCGGTCTCCAGGCGTCTGCCGGGAAGCCGCTCACCTGTTCTTGGGAACCCCGTGAGTTTCTTTTTCATTTACATCAAGATATCAAGGATTGAAGAGTCCGATATGGATGCCGTAGCCAGGGATATTGCCCGCTCATTTGTTGAGCAGGTCCGTAATGACCTTCCTTTGGCGGTGGACGCATCCCTTTCCCTGGGCAGCCATCTCCCCAAGCCATTTTATCGGTGGTTACTCCGCAGGACAATGCAGGGAGAATTGGCCTCGTGCTTTTTTGCAAATACAGGTCCTGTCAGTTTGGGAGAGAGTCCGGGCGGGCATTATGATTTTTTGGGAGTGCCGGTAACTGCATGCTTTCACCGCCCGATGATATGTCAACCTCCTGGAGTAGGGTTTTTTGCATGCAGATATTCAGGCTGCCTTCACCTGACCATCTGCTGGATCGACGGCGCCCTTGAAAGAGGAATAATGGAAACAGCGGCCAATGATCTGGTAAACGAACTGGTCAATGACAATAAGTAGAGTCTATGCGGCCACGACATATGGCTTAACTACCATTCGAACCATAAAGCCGCAAAGGCCGTAAAAAGAAAAGCATAAATTCATGATGTCCCCTATTTTCATCCTAAAGCTCCCTCTGGGGGTCAATCTCAAGCCACCACCTCTGGTAATGGTTTGTAAAATTTATTTTTCCTTAACTACTGTTCCCCTTATGGTAGTACTGTAACCGTTAAGAACATAAGCCCAGAACCACCGTTCTGAAATTACCGGATTAAGCAATTTATCCCCACCCTTACTCCTTACTGCAGCATTATACGCCTTTTCAAATCGGTGGTTTTGATTAATGGGAATAAACTGAAACAGCATTATGCCGACTGACCGACCCATGCCTTCTCCCAAGACCTCATATTTGCTGGGATCTGGAGCAGGGCTGGTCATGCGCACAGGAGTCCCGGCACAACCGGCAACAAAGGTTATTAAAATCACGCATAGCAATGGTTTTTTCATTGTTTCCCTCCCTCCCTTTGTTTATATTTATAATAACTCAACTTTTGGGGTAGTCTTCTCGTAACTTTTCAATAAGTCAGGCGTAAATATTTACTCACAGAATTTTGTCATTCCAAGCGTAGCGAGAAGTCCTGTATTACGATTTTCCATAGCCAAATGAACATTTCAGTTTTGTTCCCGGATTAAAAATCTTCCAGGGCTAAATCATCTCAAAAGTCTAAGATCATATAGTCTTGAACTGGTATACGCTGAACTCACTGTGCCGTCAACCCATGAGTCTACGAATCAGATCTTCATCTATCCTGCCCTTATGTTTCAGCTTCCCAGAGCTCTCATCATAAATGGCTTGAAGTCCTGGTGGTTGTTCTGCATAATATTCCATAATGACTATTGTGTGAGACCTTGCGGATGATATATAGAGGAGGTAACCGCATATATGGATTGTCTTTGCGATTTTCGTTCAGAAACTCGCCCCGTATAACAAGCTGAATGTCACAGGCTGAACCAATTTTGTCCGCTCATGTTATGGTCGCAGGGGCAGGACCGGCCGGACTGGCTGCTGCCCTGGCTGCAGCACGGAATGGAGCAAACACTCTGTTGGTGGACAGTCATAATGAAGTAGGGGGTACTGTAACTCATGCAGGGATCTGTAGCGTATGCAGGCTTTTTGCCCCAGACAGGCCCTATCCTGAGTATGTGGCCGGACCGGAGGCCATTAAATGGGCGAAGTCTTTAGGTGGCCATGTCGTCCGAATGGGAAGGCTCTTTGTCTTGACTTTGAACCCCGGTGCTTTCACTGCAACGGCCCGCGGATTTCTCGATGACTGCCCCAACCTGACTATCTGCCTTGGGTGCCGCCTGAAATCCGGCATGCGTTTGAGGGTCAGGGTCCTGGTGGACTGCACTGGTTGTGCAGCATTGGCGCATCTCCTCGGGCGATCCGTCAGACAGACTGAACCTGCATGTCCGGCTCTTGGGTTCAGGATAAGCGGCGTAGACCTAAAACGCCTCGCTCCTGGCTGCTTAAATATCTTGAGGCACTTGGAAAAGGAGGCTCCTGGCTGTCTTTTTCGTCTCTATCCGGACTTTAGTAATCCCGGAGGAGAAATCCCCGGATTTCTGAATCTCCCACCTGTTATCCGTCCTGCTGATCAGCGGTCTCTTTACGAGAAGGCCTTGAGAGAGTTAGAAAGAATTCTGACATTGCTTCGCGCCTATCAACAAGGATTTCGTATGGTCAATCTGGCCTGGGTTGCAGAGGAAATAGGCTTCAGGAGTGGTGAGACAATAGTTGGTGAAGATACACTGGATATTGACTTGGCCTTAAATGAAACCAGCGATCAAGAGCAAGCTCATAGCTGGTGGCCTGTGGAGCACTGGACAGGGACGACAGGCCCATGCTTTACCTATCCCGGTCCTGCAGGCTATTTGATAACAGACGGGTGTCTTATGTCTCCCGGGGAACCGCCATTATTTGCGGCCGGTATGAGTCTTAGTGCCACTTCCAAGGGGCAGGCCTCCTCAAGGGTCATTGCTGCCTGCCTGGATACGGGTTTTCGTGCCGGTACTCTCGCGGCTGAAGCCGCCAGTGATGGGCAGACATACGATATATATTTACAAGATTATATAACATGACCCCTGATCTCAACAGCACCAACGTCCTGACAGGCATCGAAAGGCAGGCGGAGACAGATCCGGATCATCAAGCACTGGTCTCTGATGCCATTGTAATGACCTATGCCGAACTCTGGCAGAAAGTCTGCTGCCATGCTGCAAAGCTGGGGCAACTGGGATTGCAGCCAGGCGAACGGCTCGCCCTGACGATGGAAAACCGTACAGATCATCTGGTTTGGGCACTTGCAGTGATCAAGGCCGGGGCCTGCCTTATTCCTCTGCCGCCAGATGCTACTTCATCAGAGACAGAAGATTATTTACGCTGCTCGGCAGCACAGGGCCTGCTGGATCTGGATCAAGGAAATGCCAATTTAACCCTGGTTTCCGAAGTCGAAGACCCTCTGACTGAAACAAGATTTGCCACCTTGTCTTCACCTCCTGCCATTATAAGGCCTACCTCCGGGACTACAGGGGCACAAAAAGGCGTCCTTCTCTCCCATGCATCTGTTGCAGGCCGGATTGCCTGTGCAAACAGTGTCCTGGGGATTGGGCCAGACGATATCGTCCTATGGACCCTTCCCTGTGCCTATCACCTGGCCGTGTCTATTTTCCTGTATCTGAACTACGGTGCAACTATCCTCCTTGCAAAGGACCAAAGTCCTGATACCTTACTTGAGCTCGCCTCTATATGGCCAGTGACAACTCTTTTTACGGTACCCCATGGCAGTATAGGCTTCTGGCTGCAGATGTTACAGACCGTAATTTCCCTGATCTGCGCTGGGCCATTTCTACAGGGATTTTTCTTCCAAGATCTGTTGCCCTGGCGTTTGAAAAGCGCTTCAGGCATCCGGTCCGCCAGGCATATGGTGTCATAGAAGCCGGACTTGTTGCCATCAACGCTTCAGACCCCCCGGCACCCGATGATTCTGTTGGTCAGGTGGTCCCAGGCTATGAAGTGACCATATTGGATGAATTCGGCAGTCCAGTGTCTGACGGAGAGGTCGGTGAAGTCCTGATACAGGGACCTGGCCTGTTTGAAGGATATGTGTCTCCGTGGCTGCCAAGGGAACAAATCGGATTTCACCCCGGAGATTTTGGGCGTTATGAGAATGGGGTATTGACATTGATGGGCCGCAAATCCTGTGTGTTGAATGTGGCCGGGCTCAAGGTCTTCCCCGAGGAGGTGGAGGCAGTGCTTCTTGAGCATCCATCAGTATCAAAGGCCAGGGTTTTCGGGGTTCCGCACCAACGTTCAGGTGACATAGTCCGCGGCGAGGTGTGTCTGCATATCGGGGAAAACTTAGAGAGAGAAGAACTGCTGGCCCTCTGCCGCAGGCATCTTGCATGTCATAAGGTGCCGGTGTCACTGAAGGCAGTATCTGATATCCCCACCACTTCCAGTGGGAAAGTGCAAAGGCGCCCCCTGCCGTATCCCGCCCAGCTTCTGGTCCCACATCGCCCGCCCATGCTCATTATTAACCAGCTCCTTGAAAAGGATAAGGATACAGCGGTGGCGGAGGCTGTGGTCCCATCAAAGGGTATCTTTGTGGACCCGGATAAAGGGCTTCTTCCCGAGTATATTATCGAGTTGGTGGCACAGTCCATGGCCGCAGCAAACGGATTTGACGCCAAGCAGAGCGACCAAATTCCATCCAGGGGCTTTTTGGTTGGAATAGACAACTTTTCCTGGATGGGCAAAGTTTGTCCAGGAGAGACTTTGCGGGTGGAACTCAAAAAGACCCTTAAGTTTCAGGCAGTAACCATTATGGAAGGCAGAGTAGTTGGTCCCAATGGACTTGTAGCCTGCGGTGAAATCAAGGTGTGGGAGGAAAAAGAAACGGCAAACTTCCATCATTTATCCACGACATAAGTGAACCTCAAACAGGACCCCTGAACCACGCACTGACCATTACTAAGGCGCTTACGCACTTGCGAGGCAAAGGACCTGATGATATTATCGATTTTAATATTACGTCTCCTTTTGGAGATGCCCGGCTAATCTGACGTATAAAGGAGGAAAAACCATGAAGATGACCGGTGTATGGTCTTTGGTCTGTGTATTCATTCTTTGTCTTGTCTTGATGCCTACCCACAAATCAGCTCTTGCAGGCAACAGTGATATCGAGGCCGGCAAAACATACTATCTTAAATGTAATCTCCATGCCGACCCGAACAACAACAAATTATCATCAGTAAACTATCAACTGGCAGGTAAGGTGCTGAAATGGGGCACCCCGATAAAAATAAAGAAGATTTCTGGGAAAAAAGTCAAGTTTGAGGCATCCGGCGAAAACTTTACGTACGAAATCCATAAACGGACACGTAAAATAACAACGGTTAGAGATCACTTGGCGCGTTTCCTGACTACTGATCCCAACAAGCTTAAAACAAGGGTCGGGAGTCTGTCGAGCGTGGACAAAAAGGGGATTGAGGACGCCAGGGCCATGGTAGGTATGAGCAAGCAGGGTGTCCTGATTGCTATAGGATATCCGCCTGAGTTTGTTGTTTCTGATCCCATGGCGGCTTCGAGTTGGCAATACTGGCGGAACCGGTGGGGTAAGTTTATCGTAGCCTTTGGTACGCATGGCAAGGTCAAAGATATCATAGGAAACTATTAGAGCGGGAATTTATCTAAAAGATGCCATTCTGCGGATAGTCAATCGCATAGCAGTTGTTGAACTACAGAACCGATAATTGATTTTTCCAGGACTTCCGGTCCCCTGTCACAACCTGAATGCGTGCGCTGCCATCCATGTGTACATCTGCTTACAATTCATAAAAAATATCAGGTCTTGACATCGATCGAATGTGTATGTATTATATTTTTAATACACATTAATCATAGAGGCAATACTATGAGAACCAATATTATTATAGATGACGAATTAATGCATGAAGCCATGACACTCAGCCAGCTAAAAACCAAAAAAGCTGTTGTTGAGACAGGGCTTAAATTATTGGTTCAAATTAAAAAACAAGAACGTATCAAAAGCTTACGTGGAAAATTGAAATGGGATGGTGACCTTGATGCAATGAGGTTAGACCAGTGATTTTGGTCGACTCATCCGTATGGGTCAATTATTTCAACGGTATTTCCACATGGCAAACAGACCTTCTTGACAATTACCTTTCAAATGTACCCGTCGTCATCGGTGATTTAATTCTCACAGAGGTCCTTCAGGGTTTCAGATCTAATAAAGATTACGAAATAGCCAAGAACTTCCTCAGTGATCTTCCGTTTCGTCAAATCGGTGGATACAATGTCGCCATTAAAAGTGCCCAAAATTACCGACTCCTTCGAAAAGCTGGTGTCACTGTACGAAAAACAATTGATATAATAATCGCGACGTTTTGTATTATGGAGGGATTGACCTTGCTCCATGATGATCGTGATTTTGATCCCATGGTATCCCATTTCTCCCTGAAGACACCTATGCCATTATAATTTCGTTTTGCTTTCTTCTCAATTATTGCCTTGATGTACAACTATTTAAGTTAATGTTACTTTCAGGTACATTAGCTGAAGACAGCTCGTCTATATAAGCCTTTGAAGCTCCAGACGTGCCTTATTGACTCGTACGCTTTTTCAAAGGATTGCGCCTCAATGGCATGAAAAGAAAATGACCACTCTGAATGCAAAAAATATTCTGCTGGTCCATCCGCTCGGCTATCGGACAGAAGCCGCGGGCAGGGACATCTCCAGAATGGCAAACATCATGCCTCCTCTGGGACTGGCAAGCATTGCGGCCTTTCTCAAAAGACAGGGAAATGATGCCGCCATTATCGACTACTACGCCCGGCCTGACTCGGATCGTCTTGTCCGTGATTATCTGTTGACAGAACAACCTGCCTTTATAGGCGTGAGCTGCACCACATCGAGTTTTCTTGACGCAGTCCGCATCATAAAAATTGCCAAGAGCATCCTGCCTGACATCCAGGCGGTATTGGGCGGTCCCCATGTTTCGGCCATGAAAGAACGGGTCTTGGAAGACTTCCCTGTTATTGATTTTGTCGTTGTAGGTGAAGGGGAGCAGACCCTTGCCGAACTGATGGAGTGCGGCGGAAAAGAGGCTGCCCTGATTCAGGGTGTAATATACCGGGATGCCGGAGGAGATACCTGTTTTACCGGTTATCGGGACAAAGGGATTGTGCTCGACACCCTTCCGTTTCCTGCCTACGAGGAGTTGGAAGGGTACCCCGAAGCCTACAGGCTGCCCATATTCAATTATCCCAGGGTTCCCAATACCAGTTGCATATCCAGCCGTGGCTGCCCTTATGCCTGCAGCTATTGTGACCGGTCTGTATTCCGGCGCACTTTCCGTTACAACTCAGCCGAGTATATGTATCACCACCTGCGCTATCTGAAGGAACGCTTCGGGATACGGCACATCAATTTCTATGACGATCAATTTACTTTCAACCGCAAAAGGATTGATAAATTTACACAGATGCTGATAGACAGCCCATTGGGAATGAGTTTTAACTGTGCAGTGCGGGCTGAACATATCGATTTGGATCTGCTTCGACAGATGAAGGCAGCGGGATGTTGGATGATCAGCCTTGGAATTGAAACCGGTGACGAGAATCTCTTGGCCCGACACCGGCAGCATGTAAACCTGCAACTATTGGCAGACAAAATACGCTTGATCAAACAGGCAGGGATCCGTACTAAAGGACTTTTGATGATGGGGTTGCCGGGTGAGACTGAAGCCAGTATCAAGAAGAGCATGGACTATGTATTTTCCCTGCCCATTGACGATTTTAACCTGGCCAAGTTTATTCCATTCCCCGGCTCTCCCATTTATCAAAACATCCATGAATTAGGAGAGTTTGATGAAGACTGGGAAAAGATGGACTGCATGCACTTCCAGTTCATTCCAAAAGGGATGACCAAGGAGCAAATGGAGGAACTTTTCCAGAAATTCTACAAGACCCATTTTATGCGCCCGAAAGTCCTTTTAGGTTATGCGGCCATGGTCTGGCGCTCACCTGATAGTTGGTTACGTTTTTTGGAGAATATGGGAGATTTTCTCAGATTTGCCAGAAGCAATAAACGACTTGGAGAGGGCTGAAAAGATGAACGTCGAACATCGAACGTCGAACGTCCAACGTCCAACGTCGAATGAAAAACAAATATTCAATATCGAACATTCAACGGTACACGCTGAATGAGTTTTAACTATCTCCGGGTTTCCCTAACTTCCTTTAATAAGATACGAAGCTTATGGATAAAGTCCTTTTCCCCATTCAATATTCGATGTTGGACGTTCGATGTTCGATGTTCATTTTTTTCTCGAACCCTAAACCTCTGAACCTGTGAAAGGTTACGATGTTATGCATAGGAACGTATTATGGACAAACCACGCACAGTATTGATTACAGGCGGCAGCCGGGGTATTGGAGCTGCGATTGCCAAAAGACTGGCCAGCGCGGGCTATGATATCTGGCTCAATTACCGCTCCTCGCATGAAGCGGCCGCATCTGTAAAAAGTGACATAGAGGCCCGGGGACAGCGCTGTACTCTCCTGCCCTTTGATGTGGCTGACGAACCGGCTGTGGACAAGGTTCTCACCCCATTGCTGGATGAGGAAGTGCCATACGCTTTAGTCCACAGTGCCGGAGTCACCCGTGACACAGTGGCGGCCCTGATGCGCAGGGAGGATTGGGATACAGTGCTCAACGTTCACCTGACCGGTTTCTTTCTGCTGACGCGTATTTTGTTAAAGGCCATGCTGTCCAAAAGACAGGGCCGGATCATTGCCATTGCCTCTGTGTCAGGGGAGACAGGCCTGGCAGGTCAGATTAACTACTCTGCGGCAAAGGCAGGGCTCATAGGGGCATCCAAGGCCCTTGCCAGGGAGGTGGCCAAGCGCAACATTCTGGTCAACGCAGTATCACCCGGACTCATTGAGACGGAGATGATCCGGGACCTGCCCAGGGAAAAACTGCTCCCGACTATTCCCCTTGGCCGCATCGGACGGCCTGAAGAGGTGGCAGGGGTGGTAAATTTCCTGCTGAGCGATGAGGCAAGCTACATTACAGGGCAGGTTATAGGGGTAAACGGGGGCCTTTACATGTGAGCGGAAAAGGAATGAGGCAGAAACTGATACTTATACTTTTATCCTTTTTTATTATTTCTCCTGTTTTTGCAGAAGACAATGGCAGACTTTCATCATTTATCCACGAGGTAGAGGCAAAGGCCGCCACTGTCAAGACCTTAACGTGCACACTGAAACAGGAACGTCATTTAGCCATCTTTGCCCGGCCGGTTATTTTTCGAGGCCGCATGGCCTTGGAAAAGCCGGACAAACTGCGCTGGGAATTCACAAGCCCTATAGCCTCTGTGTTGATTTTTAATGGCGCCAAAGGGATAAAATGCAGTGGCAATAGTGAGCCTCAGAGATTTAATCTGGCTACGGATCCGGTAATGCAAATGGTATCTAAACAGATATGGACCTGGGTAAACGGATCATATGCTACTCTACAAGAACAATACCATATGGTATTGCTTGAACCAGGCCCTTGCCTTGTACTTACAGCAAGCGATCCAAAGATAGCAAGGGCAATTTCCAGTGTAAAGATCAGCTTTAATCCTGATTCGTTGCAACCAACCACAGTAAGAATACAGGAAGCCGGCGGGGACCATACTGTAATTTCGTTTAGCGATTTTATCCTGAACCAACCCCTGAACCAATCCCTTTTTACCAGGTGTAGCAGCCCGTGAACACAAAGTCCGTCTGGCTGAAATGGGGCATTGCTTTTTTTCTGGCCGCATTTGGATTGTTTGCAGCCAGGGGGATATATCTTGGAGAGGATGCATTGGACCTCTTGCCGGATTCAGCAGTACGCGGGGATATCCAGTTGCTACAACGTATGGGGCTGGTAAATCGTGTCTTTATCAGCTTGGAAATAAATCCTTCCCAGACGACTGTTTCAAGGAATGGAATTGAACAGGCACTCAAAACTTCTGCCAGACAAGTTGGATCAGTTCTTGCAGAAAATCCCGTATTCAGGGAAGTGTTATATCAGCTTCCTCCAGGCTATGAATGGAGACTTCTGGATCAACTATGGTCCCATCTGCCGGCCCTTCTGGCAGAAGAAGACCTGCGCTGGATACAATCCCAGCTTACTACGGATGGACTTAATCAGGCCCTTACAGAGGATTTTGCCCTGTTAAACAGCCCTGCCGGATTGCCACTCAAGGAACAGATACGCCGGGACCCGCTTGGGCTGTCACGTCTTCTTATAAAGCGCCTTTCCAGGCTCCGTGGTGAATTTACTGGTCAAATTCGAGATGGATTTTTTTTAGTCAGGACGGCAGAAGTTGTCTTATTTGGGCTGAAAGCGCACTCCCGCTTACAGATTCCAAGGCTGCGGAACAAGTACAGGGTGAGGTGCAAAAGGCCCTTAAGCAGGGCCTGGTTCATGGAGTAAGCGCACGAATCATCGGCGCCCTTCCACATACCCTGGCAAACGCCCGCACAGTCCAGAAAGATCTGCGCAAGCTCCTGCCATTGGCCACTTTGACACTGTTTATATTCTTTTTCCTGATTTTTCGGGATCCCCGCGCGTTATTGGTAGTGGGCATTCCCTTTATGGCCGCCCCTGTGGCAATAGCCGTTCTGAGGCTCTTTTACGACCGGGTAAGTGCTATTGCCCTCGGGTTCGGCATTGTCCTTCTGGGTATTGCAGTAGATTCTGCTATACATATCTATCTTGCGCTTTCCAGAAGTCCCGGCGGCAAAGATGCTGTCCTCAAAGGTGTTAAACGCCCGGTAATTTTGTCCACAGCGACCACTCTCGCGGTCTTTGTGGTGTTGCTCTTCTCTGAAGTCCCATCTCACAGGCAAATGGCCGCTTTGGCCATAACCGGGGTCTTTCTGGCAGTGGTATTGGCCTGGATACTTGTGCCCACCCTCGCAATAAGAAAACCCCGGATTTCAAAAGAAGAACATATAAAGCCCGGCCTCCGGTATTCAAAATCAAAGCTCATACTATGGGGGCTGTTGCTTGCCGCCGGAGCTTTGGCCTGGCCCAGGTTGCACTATAACGGAAACCTTCAGACACTGGACATGATTACTCCAAAGATAAAAGCAGACGAGGCCCATTTTCGCGCTACCTGGGGACCCGCTGGAGATGAGGCATTTGTTCTGGTTTCAGGAAGCACCCTGTCACAGGCCCTGGATCGAAACGACCGAGTCTATGAGGAACTTCAGCATCATTCCATATCGGGTTTGCGAAGTATTTCTCCAATTCTTCCCGGACCATGCCTGCAGGCACAAAACATATCAAACTGGAACATTTTTTGGGAAAAGCGGCGCGTTAGCGCTGAAAAGGAAATGGACCGAATTGGAACAGAACTGGGTTTTATCCCCGGGGCCTTTTCACCCTTTTTTGAATGGTTGTCTGCCGAGCCTGTTATCCTGGATCCAGGTGTTCTGATTTCCGGGCCGCTTTCACCATTGATATGTTCCATGCTGCGTCTGCCGGATAAGCACGGCACAAAAAACCAGGACAATAATCGGCATGAGATAGTGATAGCTACAATTGCCCCGGACATCCCCGGCACATGGCCTGTGCTTAAAAAACTGGAGGAACAAATTCCCGGAGTTGCAGTCCTCTCCAATTCCAAATGGCGCTCCAGCATAGAGATACTATTGCGTCGCGACTTAACCAGGCTTTCCATCGCAGCCGGCATACTCATAGTATGTCTGGTGTGGTTTTTCTTCCGAAGGCCGATGCCTGTGCTTGCAGCATTGGCCCCTGTGCTTTCCGCCCTGTCGTCCATGGTCATATTCAATTACCTGTGCAACAAAGACATCAACCTCATGCACATTCTCATTGGGATCATGGTAATAGGCATTAGCGTGGACTACGGCATCTTTGTAGTATGCGCCTACCAGAGGGCGATTTTCAAAACCACGTTTTTTGCCGTGAGCATGTGTACTGCCAGTACCCTTTCAGGCTTTGGGGTATTGACCCTGGCAGAGCATCCGGCCCTCCACATACTGGGAGCCACAGTGCTTGCCGGGATCGGTGCAGCCTGGCCGACCGCACTATGGATAACACCGGCGATTCTGAAGCTACATAATGGAAATGTAACATGATGCATTGGATATCGTTGATATTAATGATTCAGTTTATTTCAGGATGTGGTATCAACAGGATCCCTGAACATGCCGGTCTGCATTTTCCATATGTGGAGGAATCTCTCTGGAAACTTACTATAGAAAAATGGGGGGCTGAACGATTTACCGGTCTGCTGGTAGTGAGGACTATTGGCCCTGATTTCCATTTGGCCCTGCTTGATGCCACTGGGATTAAGCTGCTGGAGACCACAATGTCTAATGGAAGTGATGTCAGAGCTATTTTTGCCTTAAAGTCAGTGCGCGACCGCGGTTTGCCGGAATATCTTTCCAAATCCGCCTCACGCATTTTTGATACCGTGTCAGATGATGTCCATTGTTTCAGACATGGTTTCATCAGAATATGCAAGAAAAAGCCTGCTTCGGATGTGGAAAGAAAAGAGGCCCGCTTCGGCCCTTTTTTGCTTTGGTCTGTGGACTATTTTTATAGTAAAGACACATCTGAAGGATTTGTTTGTGCGGTGTTGCAAGAGCCATGGAGGCGCTCTAAGCTGACCCTGGAGCTATTCCATGGTTTATATCTGACTTATGATAAAAGAAATCGATACTGATTCCATAGAACAGGCTTTGATGGAATCTCTATCTGAATACACTGTAGATAGAGATGAAGACATATCAGTGAATGGCACGTTTGTCTTTCAGCCTGATTTCCCCTGCTTCCAGGGCCACTTCCCAGATCAAGCAATACTCCCGGGCATCATACAAATGGCGGCGGTTCGTTCATTGGCCAATAAGGCCCTGAACCAACAGCTTGTGCCTACTGCTGCAAAACGAATCAAATTCCGAGGCCTTATCCAGCCAAAGGAGCGAATATCGATAACCGTGAACTTGAAAAGGCACCGAATGACATGGAGGGCCATATTCAGCATCCGTAATGAGAATGAGACTGTGTCTACAGGTAGAATAGATTTCTGTGAAAAAAATTAGATCTGTGCGGTTAGCGGTTAGCCATTAGCATTAAGTTGTTTTGTAAAAGTTCACAGGTTACATTTATGCCGTAATGAATTGTTTTGAAAGATGAACGTCGAACGTCGAATGAAAAAACGAATATCCAATTCCGAACATTCAACGGTATACGCTGAATGAGTTTTAACTGTCTCCGGGTCTCCCTAACTTCCTTTAATAAGATACGAAGCTTATGGATAAAGTCCTTTTTCCCCATTCAATATTCGATGTTGGACGTTCGATGTTCGATGTTCATTTTTTTCTCGAACCGTGAACCCGGAACCCCTGAATGGAGAAGACATGAGATCTCAACGTTGCTACTTTCCTCAAGAGCCTGATGCTCCCAGGCCTCTTACAGTCACTGTTCCCCGCAGGGTCAGGTTTGAAGAAATAGATCCGTTGGGGATGGTATGGCACGGCCGGTACGTGAGTTATCTTGAAGATGGCCGCGTGGCATTTGGAGACAGGTACGGCCTGCGTTACACGAAGTTCCGGGATGAAGGGCTGGCAGCTCCTATTTTGAAAATGCACATCGACTATAAGGCCCCGTTACGCTTTGATGAGATAATGAACATTGAGACCGCTCTACACTGGAGCGATGCCATGAGGCTGAACTTTGAATATCATATTACAGGCCAGGACGGACGTTTAGCAGCCACTGGGTATACGGTCCAACTCCTGACAGATATGAAGGGGGATGTTTTGCTCGTACCGACTGCCTGGATTGAAGATTTCCGGCAAAAGTGGAGAGATGGCAAGCTGGAATGAAATCAGTAGCTATTGTGGCCACCAGAGCGATAACTTCTCTTGGCAATTTAGACGAGACGTGGAGCGGACTGATGGAAGGACGCTCTGCCCTTGCCTGTCTTAAATCAGACGGTTTGTTTGGCAGATGGCCGGTAGGGTCAATAGATAGGCTTGAAGGAGAGCCGGGAACGGCAAAACGCCTTTACGCACTGATAAAATTGCTTCTTGCTGACAGCCCCCCGGTTCCGGATGACACCACCCTCATTCTGGCTATTACAAAAGGCGCTCCGGACGAACTCCTTGCCCGGTCAGTCGGTCCCACACCAGGCCAACCTTGTGATACTGCAAGTTATATAGCGAGAGAACTCGGCCTTAAGGGTCCTGTAAGCACAATCAGCGCTGCCTGTGCATCCGGAACAATAGCTATAATCCAAGGAATACACAGGATTATCAGTGGTGATGCAAAAACGGTCGCCGTAATCGGTATAGATATATTAAGCCGGTTTGTGCTGGCCGGTTTTGCAAGTCTTATGGCGCTTTCCACTCAACCTTGCCGTCCTTTCGATCATAGACGTGATGGGCTTAGCCTGGGCGAAGGGGCTGGAATCATACTTCTATGCGCCACAGAAGAGGCCCATAAACGCGATCGGCCCATCCTTGCCCGGATAACCGGATGGGGGGCGGCCTGTGACGCAGCTCACATCACAGCGCCGGACAGGGAGGCGAGCGGGCTGATAGCTTCCATAAAAAAAGCTACGGACAATTGCCGCAGGAAAGTAGGCGCCATAAACGCCCACGGTACCGGTACCCGGCATAACGATGCCATGGAGATATGCGCATTTACCACTCTGTGGGGCAAAAACAATCCGCCTTTTCATTCTGTGAAAGGAGCTATAGGCCACTGCCTTGGAGCTGCAGGCGTAATTGAGGCGGTCTTATCTGTTGAAAGCCTGAAGAGGGGCCTGATTCCTCCAAGCGTTGGACTGACGACACCGGAATCCGGCATCGGCCGTATAACCGGACAAAAACCCCTCGCCGTGGATCATCCATCCATATTATCCTGCAACTCAGGATTTGGCGGCATAAATGCAAGTTTACTTATTGGAGCAAAGCCCCTTAATCAGCTTAAAGGGGTTGATTACGATAGCTCTTTGAGCTTTTATCTTTGACTTTGAGCTGATTTCTGTGCCCGGCACCTGCCTGCCGGCAGGCAGGTGTCGGGCTTTTTGAGCAGTATCATATTTCAGAACTTTTTGTAGTATAATTTTTTACAAGCAGGCAGAAGAGGAAGTTGGGTTCAAAGGCCTACTGGCAACAGTTTGAGCCAGCTCCTGAGTTCGTTGTCATGTTTTTACCAGGAGAAAATTTCTTCAGTGCGGCCCTGGAGCAGGACCCCGCGCTAATCGAATGAGGTGTAAAAGATTGTATAATCCTTGCGACACCGAAGAGAGAAGGGTGTTTCCGTCAGCCAGGCGCTTTACGGAACTTGGCGCTTCATCAAAAAAAGAGATATCACCGATATTGCCTGCAGAGAAATTGTCAAAGATGCCTCTAATGCCGGAACTTGTTCACGACCAAGGTCCGTCAGAGAATGAGCAGAGCTGATTGGCATTATGATCGACTTTTTGGGATCAGGAGCACTCAATCTCGATCTGGTCTATGAGATAGATGACCTTGAGGATGTGCGGTCAGCAGGCTTTGATCTCTATGCCGGGCGCGAGATATCAGGAGATCACAAGACGGCAAGAGTCCTTATCGATTTTCTGGATAACCGGGGGACCCTCATTACCAAAAGCGGAGGTGGCTCTTCCGCCAATACCATATGTGCTCTCAGCCGTCTCGGACACAGGGTCGGCTTCATAGGTACAGCAGGTAAAGACGAAGCCGGGGATTTCATACTTGGCTCCATGAAGGGTGTGGAATTATCCCTTGTGAAACAAGTAGGGAAAAGCGCTGTCTGTGTCGTTGTGATAGATAAAGAGATGCGGAACAGGGCCATGTTTGTTGCACCTCATTATCATAAGGCAGGCTTTCCGGATGCCGCTGTCCTGAAAGGCGTATCCGATACAAGAGTGCTCCATTTCAGTTCCCTGGCCCAGCCCGGCGGTATCTCTGCCCAGACAGAGATGGCCAATGCCCTTAAGCCGGAACAGATACTTTCCTTTGATCCGGGTGAGCTATATGCAGCAAGGGGTATTGAGGCACTGTCAGATATTCTCAAAAGGACGGATTTGCTATTTATCACGGAAGAGGAAGTAAGGATAATGACGGGCATGGCAGGCGGGGCCGGGCTTGAGGCCGTTTATCCCCTGCTGGGTCGCAACGGCTCTTTGGGATTAGGCCTCTTCAAAGACACAGGAGGAGCTGCCATAATATGCAAACAGGGTCCAAAGGGTGCAGCTATCTATAGTCCTGAAGTATCTTTTACAATTCCGGCCGAAAAGGTTCCGGAAATAGTTGACAACACCGGTGCAGGGGATGCATTTAATGCCGGTTTTTTGGACGCCATGCTTCAGGGGGCACCTGCCCTTGAATGTCTCAGGTCCGGTGCCCGGCTTGCCGCCTTTTCTCTGTCCGCCTTTGGCAGAGGCTGGCTGGACAGACTGAAGGCCTGAAAAATATTGAGCTTTCAGATCTATTCAGGTAAATATCTGGTGAACCCGTTATATCCTGCCTTGAAGCGGTTGCCTTTTTCCGGGTTTCAAAGCTCACTCATCGCAGACCGGAGAGGCAGTGCAATCCGGCCCGCGGTTGAAACCCTGCAAAAGGCAAACCGCTCCTGCGGCAGGGCACGGATGGCAACTTCCATAATGGACCACGGGTTCACCGAATATTTACATCTGCTCCTGAATCAGAAGCGGGGGAATCAAATTCCCTAATCCCCTCCCCTGTCAGGAAGGGATTAGGGTGGGAGATGAGGGATAATCCCGAATTATGCAGCAGCCAAGTTTGCCAAAGATGCGAGGCGGAAGGCACGCAGACGTACTTTTGTACTTCAAGTGCCTGACAACAAAGCAGATTTGGTAAAATTGGCTGCCCCTTGTGGCTTCAAATACCGAACAATTTTTAACTCCGGTGGAATGCACCTTTTGGGTGAACATTCCAAACTGGACAATACACCATAACTTACTGATTTTTCTATTTGTTCCTTATTGTTCGGTGTTTGAAGTGCATAATTTGGGATAATTATTTATTGCAAATACTTACTCAATAGGCATATTCTTCTATATTATAACTAAGTAAGCCCGCCACGCATTCTTATTGAACCAGAACATATTATCATTCTGAGGCTCGACACAGACAATTTTGTTGTGCTGGTAAGAATAAAAGATATTAATAGCGTGACCCCAATGCTCCGTCTTATGGTAAAACCAGAGGGTACCAAATGGAATTCCCTTGAATACCCGGTTAATACTTCCCTGCAAAACCTGGGCGAAATCGTCGCAGTCGAATATCTGTGACATGTAAGGAATCAGGTCGGTATGCTCAGAATATTTGAGGTATCTCCACAGCTCGTTAAGAGTGTATCCAGTATAACTGCTGTCGGATAGATAGGCATGATAACCTGTATTACCAAATGCGGCTTTGATTGCATTGGCGACATTTATATTGGGAACATTGGGATGTCCAGCATACGGCAAACCTACTTCCTCTTCGACTGCAAATTTCTCTTCATCAACAAATTCCACTTCTGAAGCTTGCATAGGAATAGCTGTCGAACCCCTTCTATCCCGTATTATAACCTTAGCCTCTTCTTCCATCATTCTTCTACTGTCATCACTTCCAGGAATAGTAATGCCCATTTTTTTTCTCCTTTTCGATCTTCGAATGCTTCAGCACATTCTTTCTGGATATTATCTTTTGTATCTGCCAAGAAATTAGTAACTCTTTTACAGAGTCCGGTTAGTGGAAATTTTTTTATCCTCCTTTTCTCATTTGATTTTGATCACTCCCTTTTTCGTTTTCTTGAAATTGCTATTGAGCGAATATTGTGCCAGACTGGGGAAACGGGGAGGGATGCGGGGATTTTTGATAATAACTTACGGATTTACTGATATAATTTAATGTGAATTTGATTCTAAGGACGCGCTCCAAGACAAAGAAAGATAATGCATTCTGTCAAGCTAATATACATTTTCAGAAATAAAATGTAAATTCAGTTGACAGAATGCGCTTTTCTGGAATCGATTTCTTGCCTATTCAATTATTATACTTGTCTTGGATCTGTGGACATGAGGCTCTCAGAGAATAAGCAGGAATGGCAGGAACAAAGACAAAAGGAATAAATTGAGAACACGGAAAATCGTAAAAGATGGTATCCCTTGACAGTGGTCAGCCAGCCGGAGCGCAGGCTGTCCGCCACCTCGTCTATTTCTGCCTGGCCGATGGTCGGGCGGGAAAATGGCAAAAAAACGGACCTCACAGGGATGTTGCCAGTCATTATACACTCCTTGTAACGAGATATACACCCAGGCAGATTATCAGTATGCCTGCCCAGCGTACAGGCCCCAGGACCTCGTCAAAGAAAAACCGTCCTGCAAAGGCAGTCACGATGTAGCCCGCGCTCAGTAGTGGATAGGCATAGCTCACGTCCACCCTGGAGAGGACCATCAGCCACACGATGACACTCATCACGTAACAGAGTATACCTGCCATTACAAAGGGGTTCAGTGCCACTTTGACCCCGATGGGTAAGATATTTTGGATGGAAAATGCAAAATGGCCTATGTTGCGCATGCCCTGTTTGAGTACGAGTTGAGCACAGGCATTCAGCAAGACCCCTGACAGGATCAGCGGTAGGTATCTGTTCATTTCTTTATCATCTCTCTCCGTTCTTAATCATTTATCATTGATCAAAGACGCTTCGGCATACAGGATTTAGGTGCCTCCTTTTCTGCCAGACATGTGACCCAGTATCTGTCATGAAACCGCTGAAAATCAATACCTGATTCTTTCAGTATATTACAGAGGCTATGGGCCTCCTTCTTATCTGTAATAAATACATATGATCTTGACGATCCCGGTCCTCTTATTTTTCTTATGTCCTCCTGTATGCTTCCATCGGCCCAAGCCTCTCTACCGGTAAGAGATGTCCTGCGAAGGTCTCCGTTCAGATAGTACTGAAGGCCATAGAGCTTTGATCTATTGAAGGAAACAAACCTTGTATCGTCCCGGCCAACTTCACGACACAGTTTGTAAAGGGCTTTCATGTCCTTTTTGTTAAAAGAATAGGATGTAACTCCCTTTAGGCCGGCGAGCGTGAATGCCGTGAGCACACTTATAATAACAACTCTGTGCAAAATGCCGGTTCTCCCGGCGCCTGTGTAAATCCCCCGCGCAATAGCCAATACAATAGGGGCGTAAATGGGCAGGACATAGAGCTCCAGCCGGCTCTTTACCAGGCAAAATATAATCAGGGGGAGGAGGAGCCAGAGCAACAAAAAGGAGCCTTTACTCCCTTTTCGCAAGTGAGATCGAAGGACTGTTGGACTGATGATGCGTTTCTGCCAGAGCACTCTTAATCCGAAATACAGCCATGGTCCTGCGCCTAAGGTCAGAACCGACAGATAAACAACAAACGGTTTATACCATTCGTGGTTATGAACAGAGTTTGACGTGACCCTGTCTATTATCTCATGACCCAGAAAATATGACATAAGCCCCGGATGACGGAGACAGACGAGCAGATACCAGGAAAATCCTGCCAGGATGAACAGGAGTATCCCCAGGGGACTTATAACACTTATCTGTGGCTTGTGCTGGAAATGCCATATGAGAACAGGTATGAGTGGAAGTAATACTGCCGGGCCTTTGGTAAGAAAGCCAAGACCGAAAGATATCCACATTGCCGCGATCCATCTTTTCCCTTCTGCTGAAGACATGGCATGGTATGCTTTGATATAGCATAGGACAGCGCTTACCTCCCAGAGGGTCAAAAGCGTGTCAGTAGTGACTGCGTAAGCACCAAATACCGGAAAAGGTGACGATACATAGATAAGGCCTGCCATGAGTCCGGTGGTCTTATCCCAGAGTGTCGCCCCGATGTAAGCTACGGCCAGGACCGTAAAGAAAAAGGCGATCACATTGTAAAATCGGACTCCCCATTCGCTGGGGCCCAAGAGTTTTATGCCTCCTGCAATGGCCCAATATGTCAGAGGGGGTTTTGCCCAGTGAGGCCGGTAACCCAATGTCGGCTCCAGGTAGTTTCCACTTTCTATCATCTCGCGGGCACATTCTGCATATCGCCCCTCTGAAGTCTCATAGAGTCCCCTGGAACCCTGAAAGGAAAAGGATACCAGCAGGGCCAAAAAGACCATTGCCAGCCATGACTTCCCAGGTATATTTTCATTGTGCATCTCAATCAATATGGGGCCTTCTCTTCTCACGCCGGATCAGATAGAGGTTCCGGCTGTAAATAAATATCCCGCCCGCCTGACCGAAAATAAAGACCGGATCCTGACGATATATCGCATATATCAAAAGCAGGACAGACCCTGCAAGGCTCAAATACCAGAACAGGACGGGAACGACGCTCTTGCCGGCCTTCTCACTGGCTATCCATTGGACAAGAAACCTTGAAGAAAAAAGTATCTGGGCGAAAAAGCCCAGACCTAACCAATAAGTATTCATACCGTCTTTTCGTACAATTCAAGTCCGTCATCGGGTTTGGGGTCCGCGAAGACGCGGTTTACTGAACATGTACGTCCTTTCTTTCTCTTTATTCAACGATGAAGTCTTTATCTCTGGATATACCATTCGAGTCTGCATCCATCGCACGGCCAGGGTATCCATCAACCCTACCCAAAGACGGTTATGGATGCCATACTTTGTCTGTCCATACCTGCGAGGACGGTGGTTCACCGGCATTTCAAGTATGACGGAACACCCGCTGATTCGTATCAGTGTAGGTAAAAAGCGGTGCATTCCCTTGAATACCGGGATATTTTCCACGCACCGGTGGCGAAAGACCCGCAGTGAGCAGCCTACATCATGTATCTGTTCATTGGTAACCCAATTCCGGAAGGCATTCCCAATACGCGAGGAGACCTTCCGTATGAAGGTGTCCCTTCGTTTCCGGCGAAAGCCGTTTACCATGTCTGCATTATCTTCAAGCAGACGTCTTACCAGGACAGGGATATCCTTAGGATCATTTTGTCCATCACCATCCAGGGTGACCAGAATCTCCCCGCGCGCGCAACCAAAGCCTGTATATAGGGCTGCCGATTGACCATAGTTGCGTGACAGGGCAATAAATTGATGGCGGGAATCCTTTGCGTTTATTTGCTGTAGTTCGGATAGCGTATTATCTGTTGATCCGTCATCCAGCCAAAGGCATTCCCAGGACCATAATGCGGCATTCATCACCATTCCGACCTCTTTTGCAAGTCGGGAGATATTTTTTTCTTCATCCTTGACAGGAATGATGATGCTCAGGTCTAAATCCCATCGGTTATTTTTATCCGCAATCAAATCCATATATCTGTATATACTGGTTCTCGTTTCCGGCACGGTGGTCCAATGAGAAGTTACTAAATATTCGGTAAATTAGTATAGATAAAAACCGCTTTACATATTTATCAAGGATGGATACTCAGTATGCATTTTTTCGCTGATCAGCATATTCACAATCGCCTAATTTTTAAATTGGTTCTTACTTTCATATATCATTCTTCCTTATATGACAATTTCAAAACCCCATAGCGAGTCTGTTTTGAAAGCATTGCCCTTTTCCGGGCATCTCTTCCGAGGGATGCCTGCCTGATTATTTATAGGAACGCCTTGAAAAGGCTAAGGAAATCATTGACTCCGGGTAAATATCCGGTGAACCCGTTATATCCTGCCTTGAAGCGGTTACCTTTTTCCGGGTTTCAAAGCTCACTCATCGCAGACCGGAGAGGCAGTGCAATCCGGCCCGCGGTTGAAACCCTGCAAAAGGCAAACCGCTCCTGCGGCAGGGCACGGATGGCAACTTCCACAGTGGACCACGGGTTCACCGAATATTTACGACTCCGGACATGTCATGGACAGGCTATAGGAGTGGGCGGAAGTGCAAAATCGCGATCCAGAAGTGGGGAGGGATAAGCTGGGGGCCTTGCTGGAGAAACTTTGGGTTCATTTCGATATTTTTTTCTTGACAATGGCACCCGCTTTCGGATAAAGGAAATTCGGTGCCCTCATGGGCTTAATAGGGAATCCCGTGAAAGTCGGGAGCGGGCCCGCCGCTGTGACCCTGCCCTTTTTCATTAATAAAAAGGGAACCCTTTTAGCATTCATGTGCCACTGTTCCGGTGAACCGGGATGGGAAGGTCGCTAAAGGGGCGGGGAAGCCAGAAGACCTGCCGGGAATAATATA
Organism: Deltaproteobacteria bacterium; assembly: GCA_003194485.1. Classification (NCBI taxonomy): domain Bacteria; kingdom Pseudomonadati; phylum Myxococcota; class Myxococcia; species Deltaproteobacteria bacterium. The sequence continues at coordinate 29,596 of PQXD01000016.1, read as the reverse complement.
TTGAGGCAAGCGTCGTGGACAAGCGCTTACCTGTGTGGTCCTGCGGATAAAAAAAGGGAAATCCCCGGATCGGTTTAATTCGGTCCGGGGATTTTTTTTACCTTCTGACAATGTACTAATAAATCGGATACGCAAGGACCATGTTTTTACCGCGCGACATGTTTTATGTGGCAGTATCCTTTTATCTTTTGAGCGGGTTTCTGTCTATTTTTTTGCAGGGCAAAAGGGCACTTCTGTTTCGATGTATATTCGGCATCGGCCTTTTCGCCAACTTCTTGTCGGATGCCGGCCGTTATTATTTTTCCTGGCCCCTGATGCCCATGTTCCAGGGCCCGTTTTTCCTGCCGCTTTTTATCGGCATCCTGTCCCTGAAGACAATATGGCAAAAGCGGGCGGGATGGAACATGCTCGTGGCTTTGATATGCCTATTGTCGCTGGCAGCGGCCTTTTTCCCCAACGACTTTTATCTCCCTTTCCTAAAATCCAAAACCATCTTCTCCCACCTCTTTTTGTTGTCAGGCATTATTGGCAAGTCCTGCTTTTTGATCGCCGGCATCCATGCGCTTGATCATATCCGTCAGAAGGGCAGATCAAGAAAACAGGCGGTTTTGAGAAACAGGAGCTGGGCTGCCTCCTGGATTGTCTGGGGGTTTGGCTTCTGGACCTTCTCCATGTTTTCCGGAGAGATATGGTCCTATCTCAGCTGGGGAAGTCCGGTGGTCTGGGATGACGCAGCCATCACCATGACCACGGCCACCTGGTTTTACTATGGGTGTTTTCTGCATCTCCACCTGCTGAAAAGCTGGGATGTCGAAAGGAGGACATATGCTGCCGTTTTCGGCGCGGTGTTGATCTTGACTTTTAATTGTTGTCCTGAGCTGGGGGGATTCCGGCTTCCCGACACGGGTATTTTGATGAAGTTTCTATGAAAGACATCGTGAAAAAAATATGGAAGGTCTTGGGAAGCGTCCGTCTGACCACGGTGGTTCTCTTGCTGCTGGTTGTTGATCTGGCAGGCGGCTACCTGGGGCTTAAAGGACACGAGAACCTGTTTAAACCGCTCAATGACTTGGGACTTATTGAATGGATCAAGACTTACGGGATAACTTACGCAGGCCATACAGTGTGGTTTTTCGGACTGTTAATTCTGCTGTTTCTCCTGGCTGTAAACACCTTTGTCTGTACTACCAACCGGGTTTTCACCCTGGCGAAGTTCCGTTCCCGTTTTACAGGCCGCCTGCGGTTTATTTTGAAATTTTCACCCCACATCATGCATTATGCCTTGATTGTGATCCTGATCGGCTACCTTGTCAGTTATCTCTATGCCAGGACATATCCGGACATAATTATCGTTCAGGGACAAAGTGTCCGGATCCCGCATTCGGAGATTCAAGTGCAACTGGGATCGTTGGATGTCCAATATTATCAGGGAAGCCGGCTGAAATTTCTCAATAACCGGGCCATCAACGTCCAGGCAGCCCTGCGCTTGACCGCGGGGCAAAAGGAGGTGTGGAAGGCCATCGGCATCAACGCCCCTTTCAGATTCAAGGGCCTGAGCTTTCATCTTAAGGATTTTGCCCCCCAATATAAGACCGGCATGAAACGCCGGCCTTACATTAATCTGATCATCAAAGACGATCCTGGAATGATGTTCTGTTTTACCGGGACCGTGCTCTTTATTGTGGGACTGTGCATGTATCTCTATCAGTGGTTCTTATTACAGGCGAAAGAAGGAAAACGCCGTGTATAAATTCCATTCTCACCGGGCACTCATAAAGCTGTGTATCGCCGCGTTAGGCGTGTTCCTGCTTGCAGCCTGCCGTCAGGAAGCAGGCGGCAGGACATCGTTCAGGAGTATCGGTGAATTTTCAGTAAAAACACTGCCTGACAACTGCAAGGAGATCCGGGACGGTGCGGGAAGAACCCTGGTTCTGGTGCCCAGAGGACAAAAGCCGCCGGACGGATATGAAAGACATCAGATCATTGAAATACCGGTCCGCCGCGTGGTGGTCTATTCCGGGTATAACGTGGCGCTGCTCAAGGCCCTGGGCATCCTGGACAAGGTGCTCGTGGGCGTCACCAGGAAAAAGGAGTACTGGACCATCGAGGAAGTCAAAAAAGGAATGGAAAACGGACGGGTCACTTACATCGGCGAATCCAGCGCGGTTGATTTTGAAAGACTCAAGGCCATCGAGCCCGACCTGGTGCTTACCTGGGACCCGTCTGTGATTTCCGGAATTATGGAGCTGGATATCCCGGGGGTGATCACGACCACTGCCGAAGCCATGAACCTTGATACGCGCATGCGGTTCGTCCAGTTCCTGGCCCTTTTTTTCAACAGGGAAAAGGAGGCGGATAAATATGTTGCCAGGGTGTCCAGCGCCATCAAGCGGATATATAGCCTTAATCTCTCTCCTGATGTGCGGCCCAAAGTGATCTGGGGAGATATTTATGAAAAAAGGGTGCTGGTGGAGCCGGGGAATTCCTGGGTTGCGGAGATGGTGAATCTGGCCGGGGGGGATTACCTGTTCAGCGACATAGCAGGCGGGTCCTGAATTGAAATTACACTGGAAAGGTTTCTTTCCAGCGGCAAAAAAGCGGACATACTTTTTACATACAGGACCTATGAAACAGGGGCCTCATCCAAGGCGGCCCTGGCCCGGATCAATCCCCTGCTGAAAGGTATCGGCCCACTTACACACGGCAAGGTCTTTTCTCCCCTGCCATGTTATGCGCAATCCGCTGACCGGCTGGATGAAATCATCGAAGAGGTGGCTGCCGTTTTAAACCCGGGACGTTTCCCTGAGTATCGTATGAAATTTTTTACCAGGCTTCCGGATACGGATAATCCTCCACAGGCCATGCTGAAATGAAAGAAAAACGCATCATCGACGCAAAGAGACACTACCTGCTTTTCGCCCTGTTTTCCGCGGTTTTGCCGGTCTCTGTGGCCGTTAATATCATCGCTGGGTCCATTGACATATCTTTACCCGATCTGCTGCGCATTATCAGCAGTCATGACGTGGGGACCACAAGCGGTTTCATCGTATGGAACATCCGCATTCCAAGAGCCGTGGCCACAGTCATGGGCGGCGCATATCTGGCCGTGGCCGGCCTGTTGCTCCAGGTGTTTTTCCGCAATCCCATTGTCGGCCCTTTTATCCTGGGGATCTCCTCGGGCGCAACGTTGACGGTCTCTATTGTGATGCTGACCACACTGAGCCTGGGATTCACCGCTCTGGCCCCTTTTTTAACCACTCTTTCCGCCCTTGCCGGCGCTTATGCGACCATGGCCGTGGTGCTGGCCATTGCCGCAAAGGTCAAAAACGTGATCACCCTGCTCATTGTGGGTCTGATGATGGGGTATCTGTGTCATGCCGTTACCAGCGTCCTTGTGGCCTTTGCCAGACAGGAAAAAATCAAGGGTTTTGTGCTCTGGCAGCTCGGCAGTTTTGCAGGGTTTAAATGGAGTGAAATTCAAATCCTGTTTTTCCTGGGCGGCTTGATCCTGATCATTGTCTATGGACTCAGCAAACCATTGAATGCCTTTCTCCTGGGGGAGGCATACGCATCCACCATGGGGGTGAATATCCGGCTGTTCAGATTTCTCATTATTTTGTGCGCCTGCGCTCTTGCCGGCATGGTGACGGCCATGGCCGGGCCGGTGGCCTTTATCGGCCTGGCCGTGCCGCACATGACGCGTCTTTTTTTCGCAACATCGGACAATCGGATACTGATCCCCGGAGTTGTTTTTTTAGGCGCCATCGTGACCAGTCTGTGCGATCTTATCGCCCGCCTGCTTTTTTCGCCGGTGGAGCTGCCGGTGAGCGCCGTTACCGCCATGTTCGGTGCGCCCCTTGTCATCAGCCTGTTGATGAAACAGAGGGTGTCGGTATGACAAATACTCAAATTGATACGGTTCTGACGACAAAAGATCTCTCCGTCGGTTATGACGCAGAAGTTGTTCTTAAGGCCGTCAATTTTTTCTTGGGCAAAGGCCGGTTTATCTCCCTGCTTGGCCCCAACGGCGCCGGCAAAACCACCCTTTTAAGGACGCTGGCCGGGCTGCTTGCGCCCATCAAGGGAACGGTCCTCATCAATGAAACCCAATTGCAGGGATTCCCCCAGGCGGATCTGGCCCGGATAATATCGGTGGTATTAACGGAGCGGGTCTCTCCCGGCCTGTTTTCCGTGTTCGAGTTTGCCGCCCTGGGCCGCTACCCGCATACGGGATTTTTAGGAAGACTGACACGGGCTGATGAAAAAATAGTCCTCGATTCCCTGGCCCTGGTTCATGCCCGGGACCTGGCCGCCCGACAACTGGACACCCTGAGCGACGGCGAGAAGCAGAAAGTACTTCTGGCCCGGGCCCTGGCCCAGGAGCCACGGGTGATCCTGCTGGATGAACCCACGCTGCACCTGGATTTAAGGCACCGCATGGAGGTGATAACCATTTTGCAGCGGCTATGTCGGGAAAAAGGTATCACAGTGGCGGCCTCCCTGCACGATGTGGACATGGCCGCCAAGGTGTCCGATCGCGTCCTTCTGGTCAAGGACGGCGGCATCGTCGCCTGGGGCCCGCCGGAAGATACGCTTAATGAAGAAAGCGTCTCCGCCCTTTACGATTTTGACGGGGCGAGCTTCAATCCGGCGCTGGGGAGCATTGAGATCAAAGGCAACGGCCATAGAGGAACGGTTTTTGTTGCCGGCGGCATGGGCAGCGGCACAGCTCTCTACCGGCTGCTGGCCAAGCGGGGATTTGCCATTACCACCGGGGTCCTTCATGGAAACGACCTCGACTATCACGTGGCAAAGGCCCTCGGCGCAAAATGCGTCACTCAGTATCCTATGGGAAAAATTACCCAAAACGAGATAAATAAGGCGCTCCCCCTGGTCCGGCAGGCTGTTTGCGTCATCGACGCGGGATTTGCGGTAGGGACGCTGAACCGGATGAACCTTCGGCTTATGACAGAGGCCATAGAACAGGGCAAACCTGCTTTTACCTTAAGAAAAGAAGAAGAGGCCCGGCAACTGCTGCAGACGGATTCAGGCAGACTGCTTATCTGCCAAAGTGAAGTCCGGCTGTTGCACAGGATGGAGATATATTTAGAAGATAACCGGTCACAGGGTGCTTCTTTTGAAAACGATTTGCGTTAGCCCCGCAGGTTTTCTTGGCTTTTGCGGCATGGGAGACCCCGGCTCCGGAGCACAGCGGAGGAGAACGGGGAGGGTCACGTGCTGCAAAAGCCTCAGAAAACAGGGGGCGAGAGCATGTTGGGAAAAGAAGCACCCTGTGACCGGTTCCATGGAAAGAGGAGAAAAATAATCAGCACTGTGCGGAAACAGATAACCCCGGCGACCAGATACCTTATTCTGGCGCTTACGGATGAATGCAATCTTCGCTGTCTTTACTGCTACCGGGGAGAACCGGAAGCAAAGCAGTCAATGTCACGGAAAACGGCTGGGAAAAGCCTGCGGTTTGCCGCCGCTTCGGGCAAAGCGTTCCACGTCCAGATGACCGGCGGGGAACCGGCATTGGTACCGGAAATGATCGAATGGACGTCGTCACAGATACGTTCGGTCGGCCGGCCCGCCACCATCGCCGTCCAGACCAACGGCACCCTGCTGGACCGCGCGCTTATCAAGTATTTGAAACGGTATGATGTGCAGGTGGGAATCAGCCTGGACGGAACACCGGCGGTTCAGGAGAAATTACGGGGCAGGGCGGCAGAGACGATTCGGGGCATGAAACTCCTTTCCGATGCGAATATGGAATTCCGGGTAACCGCCGTGGTAACCCGGCAAAATGTAAAACATCTCCATGACCTGGCCCTGTTTCTGGCCGCATTCCCCGGATGCAGAGGGTTGGGGCTGGACATGCTGGTCAACAGGGGGCGCGCTGCGGCATCAAAGACAGTGGCTGCCCCTTTGCCGGAGGCGCTTAAAACCGGTGTTATCCGTCTTACGGAAACACTTCGCCGGATAAACAGGAGACGCTCGGTCCCCATACAGCTCCGGGAATGGGAACGGATAAAAGGGCGCCGCGTACGCGGAGCCAGTGACTATTGTCACGCCTGCCGCGGCGAAAGTCTGGCTGTTTTGCCGGATGGCACCCTTTTCCCCTGCTCCCAGACCGCTGGTGATCCGGCGTTTGCCTGCGGCACCGTGGACGCTCCGGATACGTCGAAAATAACGGCATTAAGCGGATTGACCCTGCGCGGGGAGCAGTGCGGGGGCTGCCTGCTGGCGTCATACTGTCCCGGTGATTGTCCAAGCAGGCTATATTACAACGGCATCCAAAACAGTCGGCTGGCCTGTGTCATGTATCAGACGCTATGGCAAGAATACACAAGGAGTCTGCAATGAGACCTTTTACACTTTGCTACTTCAGCGCCCATTCCATGGAGATCCCCTCCTTAAGCGCCGGCGTGCGGCAATATCAGGAAGGGGGCGGAAAGATCAGGATCGTGGCCAGGACCCGGAGCCAGCTTTTTGATGAATCGAGAATAGAGGCATTTGTCCGGGACGCACTCAATTGCGATGCCGTCCTTGTTGTCCTCCACGGCGGCAGGGAATCCTGTCCGGCCTTTGATGCCCTGGCGAAAGCTGTTACGGAAAAGAAAGACCATGGGGAGAAAACGCCCTGTTTTCATATTCATCCCCAGGGGAGCGATGAAGACGGCCTTTTGGCTGCCCGGGAGTATGACGACGCATTCGGCACGGACAGATGGGACACGTTGAACCGTTACCTTATGCACGGCGGGCGCGTCAATTTCCAGAATATGCTCATCTATCTTTACAATCTGCTGTTTGACGAGGAAGTGCCGTGCGATCCCCCGCAAAGGCTTCCCCAGGAAGGGATCTATCACCCAGATATCCCCGGTATTCCAGACGTAAAAGATTATCTGAAACAAAAGGTGGACCCGGAAAAGATCACCGCGGGTCTCTGGTTCTATCAATCCTACTGGCTCAATGACAATCTGGCCTATATAGACGCCGTTATCCGTGAAATTGAACTCCAGGGGGCCAACGTCATCTGTGTATTTCATTTCAGATATAAGGATGCCGAGCGGGGAAACCGCGGCGCCGACTATGTGGTCGATAATTTCTTCATGGATAACGGCAGGCCGCGGATTGATGTCCTGATCAGCCCGATGATGTTTTCTCTGACCCTGGCGGCCCCTGAGTACAAAGACCTCCTGCCGAAGCTGAATGTCCCGTTCATCCAGGCCATGGTCACCATGAATTCCTATGCCGAGTGGAAGGAGGGCCTTCAGGGGGTCTCCACCATGGATGTCTCCTTTTCGGCGGCCCAGCCTGAATTTGACGGTGCCCTGATTACCGTTCCTGTGGCCACGCGAGAACAGGAGGACATTGATCCGGTCACGGGCGCGCTGCTTGCCAGATATGTACCCATACCCGAACGGGTCAAAAAGATGGTTTCCCTGTCGCTCAATTGGGCCAGGCTGCGGAAAATCAGCAATAAAGACAAAAAGATCGCTATTGTTTTTCATCACTACCCGCCGAGAAACGACCGCATCGGCTGCGCTGCGGGCCTTGACAGCTTTGAGAGCGTAAAACTCCTTCTCGACCGGATGAAAGAAGAGGGCTATTGGATCGACAGGATTTATGAAAGCGGCGATGAGCTGGCCAGGGAGTTGCTCGACCGCATGACCTGTGATCAGCGCTGGCTGACCCCGGAACGTATGGCCCAAAGGGCCGCGGCCCATGCCGGTGAAGAGATGTTTGGGCCATGGCACGAGGCATTGCCCGCACCCATCCGCGAAAAGATGACCGCGGACTGGGGCGAGGTCCCCGGAGACCTTTTCGTGCATGAAGGAAAAATGCATTTCGCCGGGTTGATCAACGGTAATATCTTCATCACCATCCAGCCCCCCCGCGGTTATTTCGAAAATATCGACAAAATCTATCATGATTTTTATCTCTCCCCGCCCCACCACTATCTGGCCCATTACCGGTGGATCAAGGATGTTTTCAGGGCGGACGCGGTGATGCACGTTGGCAAACATGGTTCCCTGGAATGGTTGCCGGGCAAGGCCCTGGGCCTGTCTGATGCGTGCTATCCCGATCTTGCCATCATGGACCTGCCGAATGTTTACCCTTATATCATCAACGACCCCAGTGAAGGCACTCAGGCCAAGCGCCGTTCCTATTGCTGCATCATCGATCACCTCACCCCGGCGTTCACCAACGCCGACCTCTACGAAGACCTGGCAAAGGTGGAGAATCTTTTAAAAGACTATGCGGATGCGGGCCGGGAGGATCCAGGGAAGCTGCCGGTCCTGCGTCCCATGATCTGGGAGGCACTGAAGGCAGCGGACCTGCATAAGGATTTAGAAATAAGTGAAAAAGACGCGTTTGCCGATTTCGACGCACTCCTCGAAAAACTCCACGGCTACCTGGCCGATCTCGCAGACACCATGATTAATGACGGGCTGCACATTATGGGCAAATCGCCGGAGGAAGACCGGCTTGTGGAATTTCTCGTTCAGCTTACCAGGTTGCCCAACGGGGGCACTCCTTCGCTGCGCGAATCGGCTCTGAATGCTCTCGGCTATGACTATGATGATCTTTTGGAAAATAAAGGCAAATCTCTGCTGCGCTTTCAGAACAAAACCGGTGGACAAATTATTCAAAGCGCCCATGAAAAGGGGTTGGCCATGGTGAAAGCGCTGGAAGAAAGCCGGTTTGATGCCGCCGGCATTGATGCCGTTGTTGAATCCCATCTGGGCCGCAGGGACAAGAATGTCGCTGCTGTCTTGCACTACATCTGTGAAATATTGACGCCCAATATCCGGAGGGTCACCGATGAAATCGACTCAAGCCTTACCGGGTTCGACGGCGGGTTTGTTCTGCCCGGGCCGTCGGGCGCGCCCAGCCGGGGGCAGGCCGATATCCTGCCCACGGGCAGGAATTTTTATTCCGTCGATCCCCAAAAAATCCCGACCCCGGGGGCCTGGGAAGTAGGCAAGAAGCTGGGAGAAGCCCTGATTTCAAGGTGCCTGGAAGAGACGGGGAAATATCCTGAAGGCGTCGGAATTATCGTTTGGGGCGGCTCCACCATGCGCACCAAGGGAGATGATATCGCCGAGATTTACTACCTCATGGGCGTAAAGCCCGTGTGGGCCAAGGGAAGCGGAGACGTGACCGGTCTTGAGGTAATTCCGGCATCTGAACTGGGACGGCCCCGACTCGATGTGGTGCCGCGCATCTCCGGATTTTTCCGGGATTCGTTTCCGAACCTGGTTGAGCGGATCGACGAGGCGGCGCGAATAGTGGCCGCGTTAAACGAACCGCCGGATGCCAATATCCTGCGGCGCAATGTCCTGCGGGACGCGGAAGGCTATATGAAAGAGGGCATGGCCGGGGAAGAGGCCATGCGGGAGGCCACGTTCCGGGTCTTCGGCTGCCCGCCGGGCACATATGGGGCCGGGGTCTCCGAACTGATTGAGTCGAAAAACTGGAAGACCCAGGAAGATCTGGGCAACAACTACATCCGATATAGTGCTCACGCATATGGCAAGGGAAGTTACGGCAGGCAGAAGCCGGCCGCGTTCCGCAACCTTCTTTCCCGCATGGATGTGACGGTCAAAAACGAGGATTCCAGAGAATACGACATGATGTCGTGCACCGACTTTTATAACTACTACGGCGGCCTTATCGTAGCGGCCAAGACCGTGCGCGGCGAGCTTCCCTTCGCCCTGGTAGGTGACAGCGCCGACCCCAGGCGGGTGAAGATGCGTACCACCTTTGAGAAGGCCAAACACGTGCTGCGCTCCCGCCTTGTCAATCCCAAGTGGCTGGAGGGAATGAAACGCCACGGCTACAAAGGCGCCGGGGACATCTCCCACATGATGGACGTGGTCCTCGGCTGGGACGCCACGGCAGAAGTGATCGATGACTGGATGTACAAGAAAATCGCGGAAAAGTTCGCCCTTGATCCTGCCATGCAGGAATGGATGAGGGAAGTAAACCCCTACGCCCTGCAAAACATCTTAGATAAGCTGCTGGAGGCGATCAGCCGGGGGATGTGGAACGCTGACCCGGACATGGAAAACGAGTTGCGCGAGGCATACCTGGAAATGGAAGGTGAGATTGAAGGGCTTACGGAATAGGAAACGGGGCGTCCTGGACGGGAGGCGGGTTCGGTCTTCCGGAGTTCTTCGGAGAAGTCAAAAATATCGGGGATAAGACATATCGTTACGGAGACGGCTGGCTGGCGCCGCCGCGAACCTGGATTTGCGGCTTCAACTACGAGTTTTAAATACCAATAGAGATGATGTTTAAAAAAATATATCCATTTGCAGCCATTGTCGGTCAGGAGGAACTAAAACTCGCATTGCTGCTCAATGCGGTTAACCCGAAGATAGGAGGCGTCCTGATCCGGGGAGAAAAGGGCACGGCCAAATCGACGACCGTCCGGGCCCTGGCTGCCCTGCTGCCCGAAATCAGGGTGGTTGCTGGATGTCCCTATTTTTGCGATCCCGACGATGAAGACGGGATGTGTGAAAGGTGCAAGGGAAAAGCGCCTGTCCGTGAAATCCGGCGCCGGAGGATTCGGGTCTTGACCCTGCCGCTCAACGCCACGGAAGACCGGGTGGCGGGTGGAATCGATTTCAGCCTGGCCGTCAAGGAAGGCAAGCGCGCCGTCCTCCCCGGACTCCTGGCCGAGGCCAACCGGTCGATCCTTTATGTGGATGAGGTGAACCTTTTAGACGACCACATCGTGGACATCATCCTGGATGCGGCCGCTTCCGGAGAAAACCGCATCGAGCGCGAGGGGATTTCGTTTCGGCACCCGGCCTCATTTATCCTGGTGGGGACCATGAACCCGGAAGAAGGAGAGCTCAGGCCCCAGTTCCTGGACCGTTTCGGCCTCTGCGTGGATATCGAGGCGGAGACCGATATCGAGCAACGGGTTGAGTTGATGAAAAGGAGGGAGTCCTTTGATCTCGATCCCAAAGAATTTCTGAAGGGGTTTGAAAAGGAAAACGCCCAGACGTCTGAACGTATTCTGTCGGCAAGGGATCATTTAAACGCAGTCAGGCTGCCCAAACACCTGAGGACCTTTATTTCCGAGTTGTGCACGAAAAATCTCGTGGCAGGCCACCGGGCCGACCTGGTCATGGAACAGGCGGCCAGGGCCCATGCGGCGTTGCGGCAACGCTTTGAAGTCACCACGGATGATATCGCAAAAGTGGCGCCTTTTGTCATCGTCCATAGGAGACGGGATGCGGCGCCCCCGCCACAGCCTGATCAGCCCAAAGAAGAACCGCCTGAAGATAAGAATAAGAGTGAGCAGGACCCGCCGCCGGAGACGGAAAAACCGGACAACAGGCCGGATGCGCAACCGGAGGCCGTGACCGGTGAAGGGTCACGGCCTTCCGGAGATCAGCCCGGGGATGCAGATAAAACGGATAGCGTTGAGCAACCTGATGAAAAGATATCTCCCGAGCAGATTTTTGAAGTGGGATCCACCTTTGCGGTCAAAAAAATCGTCTCCCCACGGGACCGGATTTACCGGCGGGGTTCCGGCCGGAGATCCCGTACCCGTGTTTCCCTGAAACAGGGGCGCTACATCAAGAGCATGCCTGGAAGCAGGAGCGGAGATATCGCCCTGGACGCCACCCTGCGGGCCGCGGCCCCTTATCAGCTCAAAAGAAAGGGGGAGAACGGCCTGGCGGTAGTCTTGAAGAAAGAGGATATCCGGGAAAAGATCCGGGAAAAACGGATTGGAAATTTCCTTCTCTTTGTCGTGGATGCCAGCGGTTCCATGGGCGCCAGGGGAAGGATGGCCGCCTCCAAGGGCGCAATCATGTCCCTGCTCCTGGATGCTTATCAAAAAAGGGACAAGGTGGCCATGATCTCTTTTCGGCAAAATGGAGCGGATCTGAACCTGCCGCCCACATCTTCCGTGGAAATGGCGGGCAAGCTGCTGGCGGAAATGCCGGTGGGCGGCAGGACTCCCCTTTCCGCAGGGCTTGCCGCGGCCCACGAACAGGTCAGGAATCATCTTTTGCGTGATCCCGCGGCCCGGCCCATTGTGGTCATCATTACGGACGGCAAGAGCAACGTGGCCATGGGAGACCAAAAACCGGTTGAAGAATCATTTGACTTTGCAGCAAAAATGGCCGCCGACCCGAGGGTTATATATATCGTGGTGGATACCGAAGAAACAGGACTTGTTACATTCGGCCTGGCAGAGCAGCTTGCCAGGGTTTTCAATGCCCGGTATTTCAAAATCGAAGAACTCAAAGCCGACCAACTGGTGAATATTGTCAAGGAAAGACGATGAAAAACAAGCAACATATTTATCCGTTTACGGCCATTGTAGGCCAGGAAAAGATGAAGCTCGCGCTTATATTGAACATCATCAACCCCACACTTTCCGGGGTACTGATCCGCGGGGAAAAGGGCACGGCCAAATCCACAGCGGTCCGGGCACTTGCGGATATCCTGCCGGAAATCGAGGTGTTTGAAAACGATCCGTTTAACCTCTCTCCGGATGAGGAATTCGATGTGTACCTGGAGTGTATGCGCGCCGTGGGCCAGGAAGAGATTTCTCAAGCAGGACGGCCGGCAACAGTAAAACGAAAGGTGCGGGTGGTGGAGCTGCCGGTAGGCGCTACCGAGGACCGGGTGGTGGGGACTCTGGACCTGGAGCATGCCCTGAAGACAGGGGAAAAACAAATTGAACCCGGTATCCTGGCGGCCGCGCACCGGGGTATCCTTTATGTGGATGAGGTGAACCTGCTGGATGATCACGTGGTGGATATCCTGCTCGATTCCGCGGCCATGGGGGTCAACACCATCGAGCGGGAGGGGGTTTCATTTTCCCACCCTGCCCGTTTTATCCTGGTGGGGACCATGAACCCGGAAGAAGGAGAGCTCAGGCCCCAACTCCTGGACCGGTTCGGCCTGTGCGTTCTCATCGAGGGAATCCGGGACCCTGAAGCCCGGGTGGCGATCATGGAGCAGCGGACCGGCTTTGATGCCGATCCCGTTGGATTTTGCAGGGAGTGGGAGCCGGCTTCGAAGGAGCTGGCCAAAAAAATCGAGCAGGCAATCGCACTCTACCCCAGGGTCACTGTTGAACGAACGCTGCTTTTTGAAATCGCTTCCTATTGTCTTGACGTGGGAGTGGACGGTCACCGGGGAGATATCATTATCTTGAAGACAGCCAAAACCCTGGCCGCCTATCACGGCCGGCGGGAAGTCATGCCTGAAGATATTGAAGCGGCCGCCGGACTGGCCCTGCCCCACCGCGTTCGCCGCCAGCCGCTTCAGGAAATAGGAGGCGATGTGAAGGGCATGCGGACGAAAAGATGATACGGGTCGAAAACTTGAGCAAATCCTACAGGGGCATCCATGCCTTAAAAGGTGTCAATTTTCATGTGCCGGAAGGGGAACTTTTCGCCTATCTCGGCCCCAACGGCGCCGGCAAAACGACCACAATCCGGATCCTGACCGGGCTCACCCGGCGTTCGGCAGGCAATGCCTGGCTGAACGGTTTCAATATCGAAAAAGAGGGCCTTGCGGCCAAAAGGGAATTCGGAATGGTAATGCAGTCCATCAACCTGGACCAGGAACTCACCACTTTTGAAAATCTGGATATTCACGGCAGGATTTTTCATATGGCCGCACGAGAAAGGAGAAAAAAGATCGACGAACTCTTGAGCTATGTTGATCTCATTGACCGGAGAAATGATCTGGTCAAACAGCTTTCCGGCGGCATGAAACGCAGGCTGACGATTGCCAGGGCCCTGGTCCATTCCCCCAGGATTCTCTTTTTAGACGAGCCAACGGTGGGCCTTGATCCGCAAATCCGCAGGAGGATCTGGGGATTAATAAAAAGGATTCAGCATACCGGCACTACTATATTTTTGACCACCCATTACATCGAGGAGGCTGAATTCCTGGCCGACCGGGTGGCCTTTCTGGATGAAGGGAGGGTTGTTGCCACCGATACGCCTGCAGAATTAATGGCACAGACAGGCGCATGGGCCATTGACCGGATAAATGACGACAAGATAGAGACGGTCTGTTTCAAAACCCGTCACGACGCCGGCGTCTTCATTGCCGGTCAAAAAGGGAGTTACACCCTGCGGAGGGTAAACCTGGAGGATTCATTCCTAACACTCACCGGAAAGAGGGTCCAATGCTGAGGGGTTTTACCGCAGTCTATCTCCGCGAGATATTGATCCTGAAACACCGGCTCAAACGGCAGATCCTGAGCATGGCGGTCTCCCCTTTGCTCTATCTGATCGCCTTCGGATACGCCATGGGGGATGGGGCAAGCTTTGACGGGCATACCTATACGGAATTTCTGATACCGGGCCTGGTGGCCATGAGCAGCATGACCCAGGCCTTTGCCATCTCCACTGATATCAATGTGGCGCGTTTCTACTGGCATATCTTTGAAGAATTCCAGGCCGCGCCCATCAGCAATGCCGCCTATGTGGCCGGCGAAGTCCTGGCAGGCATGACCCGGGCCCTGCTTTCGGTTGCCGTGATCATAGTCCTCGGCATGCTTTTCGATGTGATGCTGAATTACTATAACCCGCTCTTCTGGCTGGCCGTCGGGCTCAACAGCTTTGTTTTCGCGTCCCTGGCCGTGGGCCTTGCCATGCTGGTGAAATCCCATGCAGATCAGGCGATGTTCACGAGCTTTGTGATCACGCCCATGGCCTTTTTAGGGGGCACTTTTTTTCCTGTGGACCGCCTTCCGGCCTGGGCACAGAAAATCATTTGCCTGCTGCCGCTTACCCACGCCTCAAAGGCGATCCGGCAGACGGCTTTCGGCATGACACCCGGCTACTATTCATACCCGTTGCTGGCGGCAATCGGAGGGGTGTTCTTTTTCATGGCCCTAAAATGCGTCAACCAGGCAAGGGACTGACATGGGGACGAAGGCATTTACAAATACGTAAAAGAAAGGAGGTGATGCCGTAACAACCTGATCAAAATCATATATCGGCAAAGAAAGGAGGATACCGGCGCCGTTGAGGCTTAATAGGGAATCCCGTGAAAAACGGGAGCGGTCCCGCCGCTGTAACCCCGCCCCTTGCGGTTAATGCAAGGAGGACCCTTTCGGCACTATCGCGCCACTGTTTCGATGGAATCGGGACGGGAAGGCCGCCGGAAGGGAGGGGGAGCCAGAAGACCTGCCGGTATCTTAAGGATCGTTTCAAGCCGTCGAGGAACGGGTTGCGATCAGCCGGAATATAAGCGCCATATTGGTTTCAACAAGGTGTTGATGAGCGGCTGTCCCGCTTCCCCGGCTTGTCCATCGGGGACCGGCCGTGAAGGTCTCAACACCGGCCTCCCCGTACAACAGCGAACAGCGTATGGAGATAAAAGGGAGGAAAGATGAAAATGAAACTGATGACGGCGTTTTTGATTATTGGTCTGATAACCGCCTTCCAGCCGGCCATGGCGGAAGAAAAACAGGAAGAAGCTAACGCTGCGAAGCTGGAGGAAATTGTCGTTACGGCAACACGATCGGAGGTAAAAAAAGAAGAAGTCCCGGCCGTTATCGAGGTTATTGGCAAACTGGATCTTGACACCACGGTGGACCGCAACATTGTCCGCATTCTTAAAAAGAACAGCAGCATCGACGTAATCGACTATCCGGGCGTGCTGTCCGGAATCAGTATCCGCGGCTTCCGGCCGGAATTTTCAGGGATTACCAAACACAGCCTGGTGTTGATCGACGGCCGGCCCGCGGGCGCTACCAATCTCGCCACAATCTTAAAAGACAATGTGGAGCGCGTTGAAATCCTCAAGGGTCCTGCATCCGCCCTGTACGGCGCCGAAGCCATGGGCGGCGTGGTGAATATCATCACAAAGAGATCAAAAGGTAAGATCAAGACGCATCTTACCGGAGGTGGCGGGAGTTTCAGCACCCACTATGAGAGCATTGCCTCGGGCGGCAAGATAAACGACAGGCTTGATTTTGACGCCTCTGTCAGCAACAAAAACCAGAATACCGACTTCAGAATGGGCAACGGCCATAAAAGAGACAATACGGGCTACAAGGAGAGATACGGCAACTTGAGACTGGGCTCATCGTTTACGGGCAACTGGCGTCTCGATATCAAGGGCGACTGGTATGCCGGCAGGGATATTGCGACCCCCGGTCCGCTGTATTACGAGGACAGAAGGCCCTCTGAAAAGGATATAGACCGTTACGGCGGAGATATCTCCATGAAAGGGAAGATCGGCAGCAATGAGCCGCTGCTCACCGTGTACGCCTCCCATGAAGATACTGAATATACCCGGGAATATGAGGGACAGCCTCATTACAAAAATTACGAAAGCGAAATCGAGTGGTGGGGAGCACAGCTTCAGGACTGCTTTCACTTCCTTGATAACGATATCACGATAGGTGCAGATTATCAGGATATCGACATTGAATCAAAGAGCTATAATAGCGACGGTACCCGCAAGGCCCCCTATTCACCGGATAATGAGCGTGAAAATGTGGGGGTTTTTGCCGATGCCTTTTTGAGGCTCTTTGACGAACGGCTCA
Organism: Deltaproteobacteria bacterium; assembly: GCA_003194485.1. NCBI lineage: Bacteria > Pseudomonadati > Myxococcota > Myxococcia > Deltaproteobacteria bacterium. Next base: position 13,044 of record PQXD01000016.1, on the reverse strand, counting down.
TACTGAACACGGGAATCCGCTACGACTGGTTTGAGCTGACCACCAAAAAAACGCCGCTGAAGACCGACTTTCACCCCGGCTCCGAGACCTTTGACCATGCTAGTCCCCGTGCCGGCCTGAAGTATTTCATCACGAATGACCGTGTCTTTCAGTTCCATACCACCATTGGAACGGCCTTTGTCCCGCCCCAGGCAAACCAGATGGCGGGTTACTCCGAGCGGGAAGTCAGCGGAGGAATAATGATTAACAGGGGCAATCCGGGTCTCGATCCTGAAAAAAGCCTGACGTGGGATGCGGGGCTTTCCTTTCAGAAGAAGGTTTGGGGCATATTTGCGGACATCACCTATTTTCATACCGACGTGGACGACAAGATATCAAAGGTGAAAGCCAGCGACACCGAAACTACTTACGACAATTCCGATGAGGCCGAGATACACGGGCTGGAATTTGAATTATCGGTGGATGCTGGCCGGATCATGAACCAGGATCGAACCCTTGAATTTTTTATCAATGGAACGCGTCTTTTCAGCGCGGTTGAAAAGGTCCCCGGAGAAAATGAACGGGATATCCACAACGTCTCGCACTGGAAGCTCAATACCGGCGTCCGCTACGATGACGGCATGTTCTTCGGGAAATTCCTGGTCCGCTATATGGGAAAAAGAAAAGACTATGACTGGTATACAATCGGTTATCCCGTTATCACTTACGACGACTTTACGGTATGCGATCTGGAAGCAGGGGTCAAATTCCTGAAGCACCACCGGGTCAAGCTGAGCGTCGAAAATATTTTTGACAGGTACTACTATGAAAAGCCTGAATTCCCGCTTCCCGGACGGGCAATCTATGCGGAGTATTCGTTCAATTTTTGATCCGAGAGATGCCTGATCGAACCAGGGACCGGAAGAAGCTCGGGCTGAACGTATTGGACATATTTTTTTGAGTCCGGAGGAAAGAAGGTTGAAAAATTTTGTATTCATCATTGTATGCATTACCGGTTTTTTCTGCATTTTTGAAAGCCTGCCGGCATTTTGCGAAAATTTTCCGGTCCGGGTCAAAAGACCTGTGGACGATTCAATTTCGATCCGCCGGAAGACCCAGCAGACCGAGGATAAGTGGGCCGGAGAACGTGCAAGGCTCAAGATTGAATATGAAAAACTGGAAGAGGAAACCGAGCGCCTAACCGCTCAAAACATGGAGATGGGAGCGAGAAGGCGGTCCGTGGACCTGCTGGATCTCCCCCTGGGGGAGGTAGTGGTGAAATGAAAAAGACAGCGATCAGAATCCTTGCCGCTGCCGGAATTTTCCTGCTCCTGTCCGGGGCCGCCCATGCCGAAGATATGCGGGCATTGCAGATAAAAGCCATGAAAAAAAAGCGGCCCTTCTCGAAAAGGCAAATCAGGAAAAAGAGCGCGCCTTAATAGAGGCCGAAGCTGCTGGCGTATTGACTTCGGTACACATAAATCCAAACCGGACAGCCTTTGGTGTTAAAGGATGCAGAATAAAGCCCTTGAAATATCTTGAATCCATGGGCAACCTATCAAGGGCGGGATTTTCTGGATGCGAGAGCATGTTGAAAGAATATCCCACCCTTGATCGGCTACATCCATAGGAAACAGATGAGTACTGCTTTTCAGGTGGAAAAACGTGTAAAGATCGCCCGGCTGTGTATTGCCGGAACCCATAGCGGGTGCGGTAAGACCACTGTTTCCCTGGGGATCATAGCCGCCCTTGTAAGAAGAGGTTACACTGTCCAGCCCTTTAAGGTGGGTCCTGATTTTATTGATCCGGGTCATCACAGAAGGGTAACCGGAAGGGATTCCCACAACTTGGACGGATGGATAATGGACCCTGAGCATAACCGGCAGATCTTTGCACGCTATGGTCATGATGCGCATGTGTCTGTAGTCGAGGGCGTCATGGGCCTGTTTGATGGGTTCTCCGGCAGCGATGAAGCCGGCTCAACGGCCCAGATGGCCAAGTGGCTTGATCTGCCCGTAGTCCTTGTCATAGATGCCAGGGCCATGGCACGATCCGCTGCCGCTGTTGCCCTGGGCTTTTCCAGGTTTGATCCCGGTCTTTCTCTGAAAGGCATCATTTTTAACCGCGTGGGGAGTAAAGGTCATGCCCAAGTGATAGAAGATGCACTGCGTTCCAATGCCGGTCTGCCGGTGTTCGGGTGTTTGCCTGATAATGAGGGACTTGAAATCCCCTCCAGGCACCTTGGGCTTGTCACGGATGAAGATTTCAGGGTACATGAAGACCAGATTGAAAGACTGGGGCGCTGGGCAGAGGACAATCTGGATTTTGATCAACTTTTGGGGTTGTTGGAAAGGGCAAAGGTTCATGGGTCTGAGTTTTACATTCCTGACGGCCGTCAAAAACATGGCCCTGAAATAAGAATCGGAATTGCCAGGGACAAGGCGTTTTGCTTCTATTATTCCGAAAACCTGCGATTGCTTGAAGAGGCGGGCGCAAAGCTGATCCCCTTTTCTCCATTACATTCAAGGCATCTGCCCGGGGAAATCAATGGCCTGATCCTGGGAGGAGGTTATCCCGAACTGCACTGTGAGATGCTTTCCCGGAACCGGCAACTATTGGCCGAGATAAGGGAGTTCGGGTTGAGCGGCAAGCCCATATATTCAGAGTGTGGGGGCTTTATGTTTCTCACAAAAGAAATCCAGGACCTTGAAGGTCATATCTTCTCTATGGCAGGGATTTTCCCCTTGAGGGCAAAGATGGGAGGTCGGCTGAGGGCCCTCGGGTATCGTGAAGTTATCACTCAAAAGGAAAGTATCCTGGGTGCTAAGGGCACAAAGATCAGAGGGCATGAATTCCACTACTCCAGGATTTACAATATGGAGCCGAACCCCGAATGCATTTACACCATGACGGATCGGAAGGCCGGCTTCCAGGCTGAGGAGGGCTTTGTCCAAAATAGGGTCTTGGGCTCCTATGTGCATCTACATTGGGGTTCCAATCCTGAAGTTGCGAAAAACTTTGTGGATTATTGCCGGAGATACGGCCAATAGCGTATTGTCCCTGGATGAATGCGACGGAAAATCAGTAAAGGTAAGTATTTATGAGAGATATTGATGCACATATTGAACCGGAGGCCATAGAAAAACGTTCCTTTGAAATCATTGACTCCGGGGTGCCTGAGCCGCGTCCTTTTGAAGGTGACGAATGGCTTGTAGTCAGGAGGATGATCCATACAACCGCCGATTTTGGATTATTATCTCTTGTCAATTTTCACCCTGATGCTATCAAGTCCGGTATCGCAGCCCTGAAATCAGGCTGTCTGATCGTGACTGACACAGAGATGGCCCGCATGGGGATTACCTTAAGACGTACGGACCGATTGGGCTGCCGGGTTGAGTGCTACATGGGTGAACCCGAAGTAAAAGAGAAGGCGCAAAAGGAGAAAATTACAAGGGCATCCGCGGCAGTTGATTATGCCCTGTCCAGGCTAAACAGGGCCGTATACGTTGTGGGGAATGCCCCTACGGCCCTCTTGAGGCTTTTGGAGTGTATCAAAGAGGGGAAATGCAACCCGGCGGTCATCGTGGGTATGCCGGTGGGCTTTGTGAATGCGGCTGAGTCCAAAGAAATGCTCATGGGGCAGACAGGTATCCCATTCATCACTGTTGAAGGCCGCAAGGGAGGATCAGCCTTGGCTGCATCCGTGGTAAACCAGTTGGCCGAGATGGCCCTGGCAAGGTTTAAGAAATGAAGAAGATATATCTTATCGGAATTGGGCCCGGCAACCCTGATTATTTGACCATCCAGGCGATAAACACAATGAAAGAGGTAGATGTCTTTTTCATTCTTGAAAAGGGAGAACGGAAGGGATTTAAGGAGTTCATTAAGATAAGAAAGGAGATATTGGAGAGGTATTTGGATAGCGGGACATACAGGGTTGTGAGCGCAAAGATCCCTGAACGTAAAAAAAACCGTAAGTCATATAAGGAAGAAGTTAAGACATGGCGTCAACAAAAAGCAGAGGTTATGACCGGATTGATTGAAGACAAGATGAAAGACGGCGAGATCGGCGCCTTTCTTATCTGGGGCGATCCATCCCTATATGATGGACATTTAGAAATTCTTCAACATATCCTTAAGGAAGGAACGGTAGATTTTGAGTACAAGGTGATACCGGGAATAACCAGTGTCCAGGTATTGGCAGCAAGGCATAAAATTCCCCTAAACCGTATAGGAGAGTCCGTTGTGATTACAACGGGCAGAAGATTGAAAGAATATATGCCTGCTGAGATTACAAATACTGTAGTATTATTAGATACTTATTCTGCCTTCAAGCATTTTAAGGATTCGGATATTGACATCTATTGGGGTGGATATTTAGGAAGTAAGGATGAAATTCTGCTTTCAGGGAGGTTAAAAGATATAATTGAGGATCTTAAAAAGATAAGAAGTAAGGCCAGAAGGGAAAAGGGTTGGCTTATGGATACATATATTTTAAGGCGTTAAGGGCGGGGGATTTGCTGGAAAATGAGATTAAGTTTGAAATTTGGGACGATTAAAAGATGCTAATTAATAATGGGAACAAGCTCAAAACTTTACACCTTAAATAACGCAATTTTTTGTCTCGACAAAGGGGTACACTTCACTTCAGCAGATCTTGGAGATGCCTCCCACCGGATTCATTTGATTAATATACCGTCTCTTTATACCATTGATAGGTTTTTGTTATTCCCCCCCTGAGACCGGTCTTTGCCTCCCAGCCTAGATCTGTTAGCTTGCTCACATCAAGTAGTTTCCTCGGGGTACCGTCCGGTTTTGACACGTCAAATTTCAATTCTCCTTCATATCCGGTTATTTCCTTTATCAACAAGGCAAGCTCTCTTATGGAGATATCTTCTCCTGTCCCCACATTAATGATCTGATCCTCATCATAGTTTTGCATCAAAAAGACGCAGGCATCGGCAAGGTCATCAACATACAAAAATTCCCTTCGAGGGCTCCCTGTTCCCCATATTTTTACGAAGGGCTCTTTGTTCATTTTAGCTTCATGGAACTTTCTTAAAAGGGCCGGTAAAGCATGTGACGTTTCCAGGTCAAAATTATCGTTAGGGCCATAAAGATTTGTCGGCATGATAGAGATAAAATTGGTTCCATATTGCCTGTTGTAAGACTGGCACATCTTAATACCAGCAATTTTGGCTATGGCATAGGGTTCATTTGTGGACTCTAACTTGCCGTCCAGGAGATACTCTTCCTTCATCGGTTGAGGGGAAAGCTTGGGATAGATGCAGGAACTACCTAAAAACAGTAACTTTTTTACCCCGCAGACATACGCATAATGGATTATATTGCTTTGAATCATGAGATTATCGTAGAGAAATTCAGCAGGGTATGTGTTGTTTGCCAGGATACCGCCCACCTTGGCGGCAGCAAGGAATACATAATCAGGGCGCTCCTGCTCAAAAAAGGAGTTTACATCCGCCTGGAGGCGCAGATCCAGCTCTTTGCTGGTCCGCGTAACAAGATTGTTATACCCCGATGCCCTGAGCTTTCCTGCAATGGCAGAACCAACGAGTCCTCGATGGCCTGCAACATAAATTTTACTGTTTTGTTCCATGCTTTTCTTCCCAGGACGTTTAGATCCATTGAAAAATTCTGTTCATCAAAATCCGGCCCCGATACCAACTACCTTAACCTTATTGTTCATTATCTTCTGTATAACATCTTTTGAGTTCTTCATCTCCTCCAGTTCTCGCATATCGGCATCCACCATGATCCGTACCAATTCTTTGAAGGTAACCTTCGGTTCCCAGCCCAATTTTTCTTTTGCCTTGCCGGCATCACCTTGAAGGAGCTCGACCTCGGTAGGACGGAAATATTGCGGATCGATCTCCACATGCTCCTGCCAGTCTAAATCAGCGTAAGCAAAAGCCTCTTCCAGAAATTCTTTTACCGAATGGGTTTCACCAGTTGCAATAACAAAATCTTCAGGTCTTTCCTGCTGCAACATTAACCACATGACCTCCACATACTCCGGAGCATAGCCCCAGTCTCGCTTTGCCTCCAGATTGCCAAGGTAAAGCTTGTTTTCAAGGCCGTATTTAATGCGGGCAACAGCGCGGGTAATCTTCCGTGCAACAAAGGTCTCTCCTCTCCTTGGAGACTCATGATTAAAAAGTATCCCGTTGCAGGCAAACATATTATACCCCTCTCTATAATTCCTGACCATCCAGAAGGCATATACCTTAGCTGCGGCGTATGGGCTTCTCGGCCTGAAGGGCGTTTCTTCATTCTGAGGATGGGGGGCGTCCCCGAACATCTCACTACTTGATGCCTGATAAAATTTTGTTTTAATGCCGCTTCTTCTCACGGATTCCAACAGACGGGTCGTCCCCAAGCCGGTTACATCGCCTGTAAACTCGGGCATATCAAAACTGACCCTTACGTGACTCTGGGCGGCCAGATGATAGATTTCTTCGGGTTGAATGTTATAAATCAGATTCGTTAACTGACCTGAATCCGACAGGTCTCCATAGTGGGTAAAAAATTTTGCATCAGGGACATGGGGATCAACATAGATATGTTCGATTCTACCTGTATTAAACATACTTGCACGCCGAACTATACCATGGACCTCATATCCTTTAGATAACAGAAGCTCTGCCAGATAAGATCCGTCTTGGCCTGTAATGCCGGTAATCAAAGCCCTCTTTGTCATTAGAATCCTCTCAGTGAAATATTTATCTACCCTTATTTACTGGCAAAAAAGTCATGTAATCGTCCTTTATTTAACCGGGGTAATCCATGCCCTGTGAAATGTTTACCCCGTGGAATACGTAGCCTATTTCTCTGGGGCGTAATCTGCGGATTGCACTCAGGCATTGCAAACGGCACTTTCATATTTCCTTCTACTTTCTGTTATTCGCTTTCAGCTCTGTGCCAGGCGCTCTGCGCTATCCCCACTTTACCCCTCTAAATATCACGTCTTTCCTCACGTTGTCTTTGAACTGATCAACAATCCTCATCATTCCCTCAATGACCTCATCCGTCAGATAGTGCGGCTTTACCCCTATCTCGATTAGCCCCTGATATGTGGGATTGTAGTAATGTTTTTCGGCCTCCTTGCGGGGATTTTCGAGATGATCGATGCGTACCTCGTAGCCGAGGGACCTGCTCACGCGCTGCACCTTTTCAGCCAGCTCGTTGGCACTGAAGGTCTCCATGATCTGGTTGAAAATACGGAGTTGTCCTTTCTTTGCGGGGGTCTCCGCAGCCTTATGCACGCATTGCATGGTGTCATTGATATTCAAATACCCCCGGGTTTGACCTCCTTTTCCATAAACTGTCAACGGGTAGCCCACAATGGCCTGAACAATGAAACGGTTCAAAATGGTCCCAAAGATCTCGTCATAATTAAAGATTGTCCGCAACCGCTCATCAATGACCGAATCCTCGGTCTCCAACCCATAAACAGGTCCCTGCATCAGGTCCGTAATCCGCAGGTCCCACATACGCACCCCGAACCACATCAGATCCGTATCCATGATCTTGGTCGTGTGATACAGAGAACTGGCCTGCCGGGGAAAAAGAAATCGATCTTTTCTGCCCTTGTGCTCAATTTCGAGCCACCCTTCTTCAATATCGATATTGGGCGTCCCATATTCTCCCATGGTACCCACATGAACCACATGGGTATCCCTTGAGAAATCCCGCAAAGCAAACATCAAGTTATTCGTTACGAGCAAGTTATTCGTTATAGTAATATTGGCGTATTTGTAGTTGATCAATGAATATGAAGCCGAGGGCTGCTCTGCATAATGGACCACAGTCTCAGGCACACCGGAGAAGATCCGGTCCACCGACCATGTGTATTCCACCCGTCCATCAAACAGGCCCCTCATAACCTCGGCATCTGTCAAATCTCCGATCACAACCTTGATCTCTTTTCCCGTGTGTTCGTACCAGATCTTGGCCCGCTCGATCAGAGTCGGAACAGGATAGAGCATGCCTAAATCAAGCTCCACGCATGCGTTACGGCGGAAATAATTATCTACGACCGTAACATCATATCCTCTGTTCGAAAAATACATGGCAGTAGGCCAACCAAGATAGCCGTCACCACCCAGTATCAGAATATGGCTCACTTCGTTCCCCCTTTTTCCAGATGACAGTGTTCAGATGACAGAGATCAGATGTCGGATGTCAGAAGTCAGGATTACATGATACATCATTGTTTGAAGTTAATAAGAAATGGTGATGGTTTCTTGATCATGGAACCCAGCATTGCGCCGACAGCTTGACATTCTTCTACAAGGTAGCGGCGGTGTTCTTCGCTGAGATACCCACAGTCTTTGGCAAAATCGAGCCAGGTATCTGTCTCGCTGTTTTCTCCATCTGCATCGGTCAACTTGCTGATAAAATGTGCCTCATATCTGCGCTTTGCCCATGCTTCTCTCAAATTACTACAAACTGAACGAGATGATCTTCTGATCTGATCCGTCAACGAATACTTTTCTTCTGAAGGCCATCGCTGGCTGATATTGAATATTTCCATAGCAAGCGCGTAGGCCTTTTTATAGACTTTCAGGTCCTTTGCAGACTTTATTTGTTTTGTTTCGATATCCGACCTCCGTCCTCCGTCCTTCATCCTCTATCTTACCTGACCTCCGACATCTGACTTCTGACCTCTGTCCTTCCCCGTCCTCCGTCCTTCATCCTCTATCTTACCTGACCTCCGACATCTGACTTCTGACCTCTGTCCTTCCCCGTCCTCCGTCCTTCATCCTCTATCTTACCTGACCTCCGACATCTGACTTCTGACCTCTGTCCTTCCCCGTCCTCCGTCCTTCATCCTCTATCTTACCTGACCTCCGACATCTGACTTCTGACCTCTGTCCTTCCCCGTCCTCCGTCCTTCATCCTCTATCTTACCTGACCTCCGACATCTGACTTCTGACCTCTGTCCTTCCCCGTCCTCCGTCCTTCATCCTCTATCTTACCTGACCTCCGACATCTGACTTCTGACCTCTGTCCTTCCCCGTCCTCCGTCCTCCGTCCTGCCGATTATGGCCAATATCGTTCATCAGGATGTCTACTAATCTCTGAGGGCAGATCTAATAATTTGTATTTCACAAAGAACTCTTCGATTTGCTCTTGCGTCATTGTTGGCTCATCGGAGGAAATATACGGCCGATCAACTTTTTTGGATACGATATCAGAATAATCATATTCGATCTTTCTATACATACTCCTAAATGCAGGCTGGACTACAAAATAATCTTTCAATTCCCATGCTCTCCTGGTTTCCTCATCACTCATCAGTTCTTCGTACATCTTCTCGCCAGGCTTCACGCCGATTTCTTTGATCTCGATCTTTTGAGGATCATGACCGAAGTGCGGGGCCAAAATCTTAATCATGACCTCGGCCAAATCTTTGATGCGCAGGACCGGCATCTTGGTGATGAACACCTCGCCGCCTTTTGCCAGGGAATGGGAATCAATGACCAACTTCACGGCCTCGCTGGCACTCATGATAAAACGAGTCATGTCTGGATGGGTCAACGTAACAGGAGCGCCTCTGCGAATCTGTTCTTTAAAAATAGGTACTACTGATCCCCTTGATCCCAGTACATTTCCAAAACGGGTGGAGGCAAATACAGGACCATCTCCACGCTGATTACTGTTGGCAGCAGTCATCAGCCGCTCGCCCATAAGCTTGGACGTACCCATGACGCTGGTAGGATTTACGGCCTTGTCTGAGCTGGTGAATATGACTTTTTCCAGACTATTTTCATAAGCTGCATAAATTATGTTTTGTAGTCCTACTATATTGGTCTGCACAGCCTCAAAGGGGGAGCGCTCACATAAAATCACATGCTTGAATGCCGCGGCATGAAAGACAATATCCATCTTTCGCATACAGCGAACGAGCTTGTCCCGGTCCCGCACATCCCCCAGTGTAAATCTGGCATTAGGATATTCAGCAAAGCTCTGCTCTAGAAAAAAAAGTTCACTCTCGTTGTTATCCAGGCCAGAAAACTCTCCGACCTGATACACCTCCAATAGCTGCCGTACTAATTCAAGCCCGATCGTTCCGCAGCATCCTGTGACAAGTACCCGCTTGCCCTTGAAAAATTCGTTCATACTATATGCTCCGCTTTATGCTACGCAGGTTATTTGTTAATGGTTATTCGTTATTGGTGTGCAGCTTAGGAAATCTTTGCTTTATTTAAATACCTGATGTATCCATTGAGCAAGACCAGCGCTCCATTGATGAGTTCTCTTCCTCGCTCATATTCCCCGTCGGTGATATGGCCCTCATCTATCGAGGTGATCAACTGATCGATAAGCTCATACAGCGATCCCCGACTTATTCTGCAAAACTGGATATTTTCCTGGAAATGAAACCTGCCATAACCCTCAGTTTACCCTGTTAAATAAGATTTGAGCCTCTTTTTCAGGTACATTTTCCCATGATGCGTTTTCAAATACTTTTCCCTCTTTGTCGCATCATCCTGATCCAAACATGCCTCATAATAAACTAGCTTCAAAGGCCTCCGATCCCTTGTCGAGTCTACATCGCCCTTATTATGCTGCTCAAATCTTAGCTTGAGGTTCTTGGTAAAACCTGTATAGAATCCTCCACCATTTTCGCTCTGCAAAACATATGTGTAATACACTTTCTCCTCAAGCTATTTAACAGGGCAAGCATTATGACTCGTAGATCGGGCCGCTCTCTTCATATCATCCACCAAGGAGTATTTCTCATCCTTCGGATACTTCTTCACCAACTCGGTGATGTATCTCCGCACCTCCGTACACGCTTTCCAACATTCCAGGTCTTCAAATGATTGAAAGCTCTTTTTATTATCTTTTTTCACGAATAACCATTAACAAATAACTTCTGCCCTTCCCGCAAGGGGCTTTTCACAAATAACCAATAACGATTAACCAATAACGATTAACTTTCACCCAGAAACCATTTGAACGTCAGTTCGAGACCACTCTCCAAGCCCACCTTCGGCTCAAATCCAAGCATCCCCCTTGCCTTCGATATATCCGAATAGTTTCTCCGGACCTCTCCCTTCCTCTCCTTCTCGTAGACGAGCTCACTCTTCCGCCCCAGGTATTTCCCGGACAGGTCATTCAGGGCCTCAGCCAACTCTATTACCGTGTGTTCCCGATGGGTAGCGATCTGAAAAACATGTCCGCCGACGCCAGGAACCGTCACCCCAGCCCAAACAGCTCGAATCAGGTCATCGATGTAGATGAAATCCCTGGTCTGACTGCCATCGCCGTAAATAGTCAATGTCTCTCTTTCAAGGATCTGTTTGATAAACTTGGCCACTACACTGCCCTTATGCGTGGAATATGGCCCGTAAACATTGCCAAAGCGCAGGCATACCGTCTCCACTCCGAAAGAACCATGAAAGGCCGAGCAGTATGCCTCGCCGCAGAGCTTGCTTGCACCATAAGGGGAAATAGGTCTTGGCAGCATCTCTTCATGAATAGGCGGTTCCTGTTCACCTAAAGGCGCACCAGAGGAAGCAAGCACAAAGCGTTTGACATTGCTTTTTCTGCAGGCATCCAGGTAGTTAAATGTACCCAGCACGTTAACCACGCAGTCCATTCGGGGATCTTCAATGGAGGGAATAACTCCGGTATTGGCTGCCAAATGGACTACACCATCCGCTTCTTGGCAAACAGAATCAGCAAGCTTGGCATCCTGGATATCCCCAACAACGAGAGTTGCTCCATTGTCCCAGCCCGTCAGTTCCTCCGCTTTGATTATCCGGAATGTGCAGACTTTATTCAGATCCTCAAGCTGTCCAACGCTTAGATTGTCCACAACACGGATACAAACACTTTCATCCGTTTTCATTAAAAAACGGATGAGATTTACACCAATAAACCCGCATCCGCCCGTTATAACGATATTCTTCACTTATCTGCCCTATGTACCAAAGTAACGCAACTTCGTACCAACGTCCTCCATTACTTATCTCTATATTATGATGTCTCTCCCTGGAACTGAGGAAGCGTGTTGATAACATCTCCTAATAACATTATTTGTGAGAAATCACGAGTCTTGAGATGGGTATATAATCGTTTATCACTGGTAACCAATGCCAAATTGAGTTCGAGCGCAGCGGCAATATAGACCGTATCTTTTTCATCAATCTCTTGACAAAGTTCATACGCTTTAGTTAATGAGGCTTGAGACAAGAGCAGGTTTGGAATCACGGTCACATCTTTCAGGAGCCGGAGAACAAATTCTTGAAACTCGTGTTCCGTCAATTTGGTCTTTTTGATGATACGCTGCTTATATTTTTCCAGTTCAAGAAAAGCAAAATCCGGCAAATAGATAGTATATTCTGAGAATAAGAGTGTATAGACCTCTTTCCCACTGATAAAGGCACTGAACAGGATATTGGCATCAATGACATACTTGTGTGTCGTTGATGTCATAGTTGTGGTAAATATTTCGCTTTATATTCTTGCCAAGCCTCTTGACGAGCTTCTTCCACCTCTTTGTCGTGGTCGAACCCTGCCTGCTGCATGGCTTGAGTCATCTTCTCGCCTAAATATTGGACTCGTAACAGCGAGAGTTGGCGTTCTATAAACGCTTTAATGGCTCGTACTCCTATTGCTTGGACTAACGTCTCGTCAATGTCAAGTTGAATCACACTCATAGACTCTTCTCCTTTTAGCCAAGTTCTTTCATGTTGAAAAATCAACTTACGATCTGGTTATGATGAATGCAATGAAAATCTGTTGTATTTTCAGAAAGAAGACTCTTTTGATGGTATGTTACCTTTCTCTATCATGCATGATGTGCTGACCACCAAATAACATTCTGACATCTGATCTCTCATCTTTAATCTGCGTCAATCTGCGTAATCTGTGGATCAATAAATCCCATCCGCCCTGCCCTCTTTAGAGTCTGTCCCGCAAATATTAGTTGCAAAATGAGGCCGAATTCGGTAAAATATTATATAATTTCAACATGATAATTGCTTTTTGAGGGCCTCATGAACTACAATTTCAGAAGCTATAATCCGGAGC